>JAGVVH010000502.1 GCA_019135895.1 Bacteroidota bacterium
TTCCGCCTTGTTTCCATAAGAGTTGATTCATATTCAAAATAGTTCTCAATTTTCTAGAAGTAAAGGGAAGAAATGGTTCACAAAGAAGTGCCAAATTAGCACAGATTTGTAAAGAGAGAAAAAGGATAGTTCTTACTGCTTCAGGATTTTCTTTAAATTTTTTCCAGGGTTCGGTATCTGTCAGATATTTGTTTCCCAGACGGGCGAGATTCATTAATTCAGCTAAAGCCTCGCGAAATCTGAATTTTTCGATAGAATCTCCAATGGTAGAAGGAAACTGAGCAATTTTTTTAATTATTTCCTGTTCTTCCTCAGAATAAGTGCCGGGTTCAGGTATTTTTCCTTCAAAAAATTTGTGTGTCAGGACCACTGTTCGATTAACAAAATTACCAAAGATTGCCAGAAGCTCATTGTTATTTTTAGACTGAAAATCGGCCCAGGTAAAGTCGGCATCTTTTGTTTCAGGAGCAATTGAAGTAAGCGTATAGCGCAAGACATCCTGTTTATCTTTAAAATCAGCTAAATATTCATGAAGCCATACGGCCCAATTCCGGGAGGTCGATATTTTTTCATTTTCAAGATTAAGAAATTCATTAGCCGGAACATTTTTTGGCAAAATAAAAGAGCCTTCTGCCTTTAACATTGCAGGAAAAATAATACAATGAAAAACAATATTATCTTTCCCAATAAAATGAACCAATTCGGTATCCTCAGCTTTCCACCATTTTTCCCAATCTTCATTATGCTCAATTGCCCATTCTTTAGTGGCAGAAATATAACCGATTGGAGCATCAAACCATACATAAAGCACCTTTCCTGTTGCTTCTTTCAGTGGCACTTTTACTCCCCAATTAAGGTCACGGGTAACGGCTCTGGGTTGAAGTCCCTGTTCAATCCAAGATTTACATTGACCATAAACATTGGGTTTCCAGTCATCTTTATGACCTTTCAAAATCCACTCTTTCAACCAGTTTTCATAATCATTCAGCGGCAGATACCAATGTTTGGTTTCTTTAAGGACAGGCGGATTCCCGCTTAACATTGAGGTGGGATTTAAAAGATCGGTCGCATTCAGGCTTGTTCCACAAGATTCACATTGGTCTCCATAAGCTTTTTCATTATTACAAAAAGGGCAAACACCGGTTATATAACGATCAGCCAAAAATTGAGATGCTTCTTCATCATAGTACTGCATAGAACTTTTTTCAATCAGTTTGCCACTTTTATAAAGTTTGGTAAAAAAGTCAGAAGCTGTTTGATGGTGAGTAGGATTTGAAGTTCTGGAATAAATATCAAAAGAGATTCCAAGTGAATCGAAAGAAGATTTTATCAGTTCATGATATTTATCTACAATTGCCTGAGGGGTTGTATTTTCATTTCTGGCTTTAATGGTAATAGGCACTCCGTGTTCATCAGATCCCCCTATAAAGAGTACCTCTTCGCCTATTGAGCGAAGATAGCGGGCATAGATATCTGCCGGGATATATACTCCGGCAAGATGCCCTATATGAAGGGGTCCATTGGCATAGGGAAGGGCTGAAGTAATGGTATGGCGACCGGTTTTATTTATTGACATAGTATTTGATATATTAAGTAATCGGCAAAAATACAAAAAAACAGGAATGATTTTATGAGCACTATTCCATTAAGTTTTATTAATAAGATTGGATAATTTTATATATAAAAAACTCTTATCTTTGCAGCGCAATATAAAAAAATGGTTTTATGATTGATATCAGCAAAGTGCGAATTGTTCCTGATTTTCCTTCAAAAGGAATTCAATTTTATGACATTACAACCGTTCTAAATGATGACATTATTGTTGCTTTAGAATCCAGAGGGTATTATTTCGGACCTGCACTGGCCTTAGCAATGAATATTCCTTTCGCTCCCATCAGAAAAAAGGGAAAACTTCCCTATGCTACTTTTCAGGAAAGTTACGACCTTGAATATGGGAATGCCACTATTGAAATTCACACTGATGCCATCAAACCTAATCAGTCAGTTTTGCTTTTTGATGATATTCTTGCTACCGGGGGAACTGCCGGTGCTGCTATCAAGTTGGTGAAAAAATTTAATCCAAAAAATATCTCTTTGCTCTTCTTTATGGAATTAGGCTTTTTAAATGGTCGAAAACATTTAGAAAGCTATCCAACTGTTTCTTTG
>JAGVVH010000116.1 GCA_019135895.1 Bacteroidota bacterium
TGATTCTGGTATTGCTTTGCTACAGAAACTACAAAGCGAAGATTTGTAATGGTCAATTTTTCCAACGCCGCCTGGTCCCCAGCCTTTATTTTTCTTGCTAACTCAACTTCCTCTTCGGCTGAAATCATAGGCTCTTTCCCAATATCAACCAAATATCGATCCAAAGACGCAGTGTCGCGATTGGTTATCGACTTTGAAATTTTTAATTGTCTCATTTGTAAAAATTATTCAACCTATTACTTTAATTCTATTTTATTTGTTTTCTGATTATTATTACGCAAATATGTTAATAATATTTCATCTCCCGGAGAATGTTGAGCTAATACTTCTCGCATCTCAGACATGGAGTTTATTTCGGTGTTGTCAACATTTAAAATAATATCGCCTACTTCTAATCCACCTAAAGATGCAGCTCCCCCATCGACCAGTTCTTTCACATATAAACCCTTAACCTCTTTGAGATTCAATTCGTCTGCAGTTGGACTGTCTATTTCAATCAAAACTGCCCCAAGAATTGCTCTTTGAACCGTTTTAAAGTTCTTTAAATCATATACAATTTTTTTTGCAATATTGGATGGAATGGCAAATGAGTATCCGGTATAATAACCATTCCCGGAGGCAATAGCTGAATTAATACCTATTAGTTCGCCCTTGGTGTTAACTAATGCCCCTCCACTATTTCCCTTGTTTACAGCAGCGTCCGTCTGTATAAAAGACTCAACCATTGTGTTGTTTCCTAAAATATTGAGATTTCGGGCTTTGGCACTAACAATTCCGGCGGTTACAGTGGATGTCAGATTAAACGGATTTCCAACAGCCAACACCCATTCTCCAATCTTCACATCATCAGAATTTCCAAAAACCAAATAAGGAAAATCATCCCCATCAATTTTTATCAGAGCGAGATCAGTTTGTGGATCTGTTCCAATAATTTGAGCTTCATACTCTCTTTTGTTATTTAGTGTGACTGTAATTCTATTGGCATCCTGAACTACATGATTGTTAGTAACGATATATCCGGTTTTATCAATAATAACGCCTGAACCGGATGCTAACACCGGATATGGAGAGGGTGTTATTCCAAAAAATTGTTCAAAAAAACTTTCTGCAAAAAAATCATCCCAAATTGCATTTTTTCTCAAAAATTCTGTCTTAATATGAACAACTGCATGTACGGATAATTCGGCAGCTGAAGTAAGATTAACATACTGAGGACTGTTTTGACCTATTGTTTCTGTGGAAGATGGCTGAGCATATGAAACAGTAAACACAACCATTAAAAAGCTGAATAACAGCGCTTTGCAAATTGAATTCTTTTTCATAAACATATTAATATAATATTTTAGTATGTGTAAGACAAATAAGAAACGAAATTGTTTAAATAAAATTATTTATTTTATTGAATGAATGATTTTTTTTTATATTTTTGCAACCCAAAAAATTAATAACATAATAATTATTCACAATGTATGCAATCGTAGAAATAGCAGGGCAACAATTTAAGATTGAAAAAGACAAAAAAGTCTTTGTTCACCGCCTAAAAGCTGAAGAAGGGTCGCAAGTTAAATTCGACCGTGTAATGCTTGTTGATAATGACGGTACTATCAAAGTTGGCAACCCCACTCTCGCTGGTGCAGAGGTTACCGCTACCGTTTTAAATCACCTCAAAGGAGATAAAGTATTAGTCTTCAAAAAGAAAAAAAGAAAAAGTTATCAAAAAATGAATGGCCATCGTCAATACTTAACCTCCATTCAAATTAATGATATCACGTTTTAATTTATTGATTATTAACACAAAAAAATAAAAAGTTATGGCACACAAGAAAGGTGTCGGTAGTTCACAAAATGGTCGTGAATCCGAAAGCAAACGTTTAGGTGTTAAGATTTTTGGCGGTCAATTTGCTAAAGCCGGCAATATTATTATCCGCCAGAGAGGAACTGTTCATAATCCCGGAATGAATGTTGGAATGGGAAAAGATCATACTCTTTTCTCTCTAATTGATGGGACTGTCGTTTTTAAGAAAAAAACAGACGGAAAATCTTTTGTTTCTGTTGTTCCTTCTGAACAACCAGAGGTTTAAGTTTTCTTTTATGTTTAGAGTGTTTGATTGAGAGGTCGCTCGTATGGGCGACTTTTTTCTTCTAACTATATAACAATGAATCAAAAAAACATTACCACTTGTGATGAAGGCGTTGTCAAGGCAATTGATGACGAATTTATTACGGTTGAAATAGTGGTTCGTTCTGCTTGTAGCAGTTGCCATGCAAAAACAATCTGTTTGCCCTCTGAAAATAAAAACAGGCTGGTGAAAGCCCAAAACTTACATCATGAATCTTTCCGAATCGGAGAAACTGTTTCAATATATATGAAAAACAGCCTTGGGAAAAAAGCCCTGTTTATTGGCTATATTTTGCCTTTAATTATTCTCCTTTCTTCCCTTTTTGGTTCAAATTATTTTTTTGATAATGAACTTTATGCCGCCCTCATAGCATTGGGGCTTGTGGGTATATACTATTTTATTATTTGGTTGCTGAATCGTTCAAATAAAATTGATCGGGAATTTGTTTTTTTTGTTAAAAAACTAGAATAATTGTTTGCGCCTTTTTATTTCCTCGTGTATTTGTGAAGCCAATTCATAATCTTCACTTTCTACCGCTCCGGCCAATAACAAATTTAATTCCTCCCCTGTCATCTCTGTCAATTGTTGATTGATATTTTTTTGCTCAAATTCTTTTTTTTCATTTACTGTCTCTTTTTCAGAACTCTCTTTTTTAAAGCCCCTTCCTATCGAATTCATGATTTTTTCAAAAACACCACCCTGAATAAAAATAGGAGCTTTATATTTAAGAGCAAGTGTAACTGCATCAGAAGTTCGTGAATCAATTTCTAATACATTACCATTGCTGTTTTTCATTAAAAGTCGAGCAAAAAAGACTCCTTCGTCAAATTTATAAATAAACACTTTAAACAAAACATATCCAGCAGCATCACTAAGATTTTTGAAGAGATCATGGGGGGTTGGTCGGCGGGATAGCACCCCGTTTAATTCTATAACCAGCCCTCTGGCTTCGCTGAACCCAATAATTACTGGAAAAACTTTCTCGCCATTTTTTTCTTTCAAAATCAAGGCATAAGTCTCTTTTAATTCCTTAGAATTTTCTATATCAAAAACTTCTAATTCAACCATTGACATCATTTATTAATAATCATTTTTGTTGTTGTTGAATTCTGCAAAGATATGAAAGTCTTATAAATAATAAACTAAAAATATAATCTTGTAATCAATAAAAATATCGTTAATTTAAAAATGATATTCATCTATTTTTTATATTTGCAGTTTGATTATGCTAAAACAGATTTTAAAATAAATTCTGTTTTTTTTAATCTTGTTCTGCTTTCTAATGGATTATAAATTAAATTATTATATATGAAACAGTTGCTTGTCTTTTTGGGATGTTTGGTGCTACCATTTCTGTCGTTTGCCAGTGAAGCTGATTTAATTCTTCCGGATTTTAATCAAATTACTTTTTTTAATGATAGTATCACAGGCTGGTCTTTGCTAATGTGGGGATCAATTATTGTGTTTCTTGGTTTATTTTTTGGATTATTTCAATCTTTGAGAATTAAAAAATATCCTGCTCACAAATCAATGCTAAATGTATCAAACACAATTTATGAAACTTGTAAGACTTATTTATTGCAACAGGGAAAGTTTTTACTTATTCTTTTTGCCATTATTGGGTCTGTAATTGTTTTTTACTTTGGAGTATTAAGTGATAAGGTTTTTTCAGATGTATTCATCATAGTTTTATGGACTATTTTAGGTATTTTGGGATCATATTCTGTTGCATGGTTTGGAATACGAATTAATACTTTGGCAAATTCTCGTACTTCGTTTGCTTCTTTACGCGGGAAGCCCTGGAATGTTGTTTCTATCCCTCTTAAATCAGGAATGAGTGTTGGCTTACTCTTGATCACAATTGAATTAATTTTGATGCTTATTATATTGCTCATTGTTCCTTCAAATATTGCAGGTGCTTGTTTGATTGGCTTTGCAATCGGAGAGTCCCTGGGGGCCAGTGCCCTTAGAATTGCCGGAGGTATTTTTACAAAAATAGCTGATATTGGCTCTGATCTTATGAAGGTTATCTTTAAAATTGGAGAAGATGACCCAAGAAACCCGGGCGTGATTGCCGATTGTACGGGTGATAATGCCGGGGATAGTGTTGGTCCTACGGCTGACGGCTTTGAAACTTACGGAGTTACCGGTGTTGCTTTAATTTCTTTTATTATCCTGGCCATTACCGATATTGAAAATACTCAAATGGTGCAAGCTCTTCTTATTACCTGGATTTTTGCAATGCGTATTCTTATGGTGTTTACCTCTGTTTTTTCATACTGGATTAATAATCTTATTTCTAAAATTAAATATAAAAATTCAACCTTTTTCAACTTTGAAGCTCCTCTTACTTCGCTAATCTGGATTAGCTCAATTGTTTCTATACTCTCTTCTTTTATAACAAGCTATTTTTTATTAAATAATAATTCTGTTTCAGAGGCCTATGGTCCAGACTTGTGGTGGAGACTTGCTTCCATTATAAGTTTAGGAACCTTCGCTGCAGCTATCATACCCGAATTTACTAAAGCTTTTACCAGCTCAAGATCACGTCATGTACAAGAAATTGTGAGCGCCTCTCGCGAAGGGGGCCCTTCTCTTACTATTCTTTCTGGTATGGTTGCTGGTAATTTTAGCGCATTTTGGATTGGGTTGGTTATGGCTGGTCTTATGTTTGGCGGTTTTATGATTTCTGTTTCCGGGTTAACAATTTTTGGAGATTACTATTCTATTTTTGCTTTCGGACTCATTGCATTCGGATTTCTGGGAATGGGGCCCGTTACTATTGCTGTAGATAGCTATGGCCCTGTTACCGATAATGCTCAATCTGTGTTTGAACTCTCTCAAATAGAAAAGCTTCCTGCTATTAAATCAGAAATTGAAAAAGATTTTGGCTTTTCTCCTGATTTTGAAAAAGGGAAACACTATCTTGAGTCAAATGACGGAGCCGGGAATACTTTTAAGGCCACAGCAAAACCTGTTCTTATCGGGACTGCTGTTGTGGGTGCTACTACCATGATTTTTGCCATAATCCTTCTGCTTAAAAATACCGGATTACTAGCTATTGAACTTACTAGCGCTCCTGTCTTTTTGGGATTTGTCACCGGGGGTGTTGTTATATACTGGTTCAGCGGTGCTTCTATGCAAGCAGTAACTACTGGGGCTCATCGAGCTGTTTCCTTTATCAAGAAGAATTTGAATCTTAATAAAAGCGAAGCAGATATTGAAGATTCCAAGGCTGTTGTAAAAATTTGCACACGCTACGCTCAACAAGGAATGTGGAATATCTTTTTGGTGATTTTTTCTTTTACCCTCGCATTTGCTTTTTTTGATCCTAATTTCTTTGTTGCATACTTGATTTCAATTGCTGTTTTTGGCCTTTTTCAAGCCATCTACATGGCTAATGCAGGTGGAGCATGGGATAATGCCAAAAAAGTGGTTGAAGTCGATCTGAAAGAAAAAAACACTGACCTGCATGATGCAACCATCATTGGAGATACTGTTGGGGATCCTTATAAAGACACCTCTTCTGTAGCAATGAATCCAATTATCAAGTTTTCAACCTTGTTTGGTATGCTTGCTGTTGAAATCGCCATCGCAATTAAACTGGCAGCCAAAGCTTCGGATTCTTTTGATTATACTTTTGTTATTGGAATTCCCTTTTTCCTGATTGGTCTTTTCTTTGCATATCGCTCATTCTACTGGATGAGGATCAAAAAGGAAGATATTTCCAAATAACCTACTATGAGAATATTTTTTCGTTTTGTTCTCTTTTCTTTTTTGGTTGTAATTTTCTTTTCTTGTGTAAAAAAAGAAGAAAATTATACGCCAAAACCTCGAGGATATTTTAGAATAGAACTCCCGGAACATTCATACCGGCATTTAGATACTACGCTTCCATTTGCTTTTGATTATTCAAAGAATGCTGTTCTAACTTATTCTAAAAAAGAAAATGGGAAATATTGGATTGATATTACCTATCCTCAATTTAATGCAAGTTTTAACATCACCTATATCCCCCTTGATAATAATTTAAGAGATTTGGCCCTTGCGGAAGAAAAGATGATCAAGTTTCATGTTGATTACGGAAAAGCAGATGATGTTGAGTTTTCTTTAATCGAAGATGCTGAAAGCCATCTATCGGGAAGACTTTTTGATATTGCTGGAAAAGAGGTTGCCTGCCCTTTACAATTCTGGTTAACTGACAGTACAAATCATTATTTAAGGGGGGCTCTCTATTTTAATTTTGCTCCGAATAACGACTCTCTTCAGCCGGTGATTAATTATTTGAGGACAGATGCATTACATTTGATTAATTCTTTTAGTTGGAAATAATTGGGGCTGTTTTTCGTTTTTGAAATTTATTAACTTGATTTCTTAAATATAATCGGTATGAAAAAAAAGATTATTATTTCTTTAGCGGTTTTAATAATTATTGCCATTGTTGTTGTAATAGTTGTTGTTATGCATAATAGAACGCAGAATCATACACCCAAAGTCAACAAAACAGAACTCTCAACTATAAAAAAGAATATTCATATCGAAATTAAAAGATATGAAATGGATTTGTTTTCGCTGGATGTAAATAATCTTGCCCACGGATTGGAAAAACTATCCAAGAAATATCCAAGCGTCTTTATTCCGGAAGGTGTATGGAAAAATCCGCAAATGATAAAACAGCTTCAGGGTTTTTTGCAAGACCCTATTATTCAAGATATTTATAAAAATGTCATGACTGTTTATCCTAATCTTGACGATATTACCTCCGAAATTGAAGGGGCGCTTAGTTATTATAAATACTATTTTCCCAATGCCACAATTCCCGCATTCTACTCTTTAGTCCCTGGTATAGACTTTATGTCTCCTTCCGTATATGCAATTGAAGATAGCCTTTTTATCAATCTGGACATGTATTTGGGACCAGAAAATAAATATTATAACAACTCAGGAATGCCTCTCTTTATAAGTGAAAGATGTGATAAAAAATTCATAGCTATAGATTGCTTTAAAAAAGCTTTAGTCTATAAACATTTGCCAAAACAAACCCCCGTTTCCCTTTTGGATAATATTATTTATGAAGGTAAAAAACTATATTTCACAGAGCTTCTTTTTCCTGATAAACCTTCCGAAGATATTATTGGATATAAACAAGAAAAATTTACTTGGGCTGAAAATAATCAAGCTGAAGTATGGAATTTCATAATTCAAAAAAATCTTTTGTTTTCAACAGAAGAAAAAAACATAACCAATTATGTTGGTGAAATGCCGTTTACAAAACCTTTTTCAAACAAATCTCCGGGTAGAATGGGGGCCTATATTGGCTGGCAGATTATTCGTTGCTATGTGAAATCTCATCCCGAAGTTTCTTTAGAAAGTTTAATGCAAAATACTGATTCTCAGGATATTTTAAATAAGTCCGGCTTCAAGCCAACAAAAAGATAAACAATGTTTTAGGAAAAAAATAAAAAGTTATTAACAATACTTGACAAATAATAATTTTACTTTATCTTTGTCCTGAATTTTAAAACTAACTAACTATGTCTGGAGTAAACAAAGTAATTCTAATCGGTCGCTTGGGAAAAGATCCCGAAATCAGGGCTTTTGAAAATGGAATAAAAAAAGCATCATTTTCATTGGCCACCTCTGAATATTACAAAGATAAAGAGGGTAAAAAAATTGAACAAACAGAATGGCATAATATTGTTTGTTGGCGAAACCTCGCTGAATTTGCAGAACAATATTTAACCAAGGGAAAGCTTATCTTTCTGGAGGGGAAGCTTAAAACCCGCTCCTGGGATGATAATGGAACAAAAAAATATTTTACGGAAGTTGAAGCTAACAACTTCACTATTCTTAGCAGCAAGGTTGATGAAGAGAAACCAACGGAATCCAAAATAAATTTAGATTCATCACCAGCAACTACTATTGTTACCGGAGATGATGGTTCTGAAAATTTTTCTGATGATTTGCCTTTCTAGGGTTTGTGTATACACTTTATTTGAAAGAGGAGTTAACGCTCCTCTTTTTTTATGCTCTTTACAACAAATAGAAATGAAAAGTTAACTATCTTTGCAAACTTTTAGGCCTTGTAGTTCAATGGATAGAACGGAAGTTTCCTAAACTTTAAATTCGGGTTCGATTCCCGGCGAGGCTACAAATAAGTTGCTTATTTTTAAGATGTTATGAAATTTTGTTTCTAAGGCTATTTTTTTGATTATTCCATGTCTAAATATCAAAAATTTTTAAAAGCTTTTTATTTTTGATTTTTTTGAATCTAGCCTTTTAACTTGTTGTTTATTAGCGTGTTATAAAAATGGATGATTATTTCTTTTCAATGGCGAAGATAAATCATAAGGGCGGCAATGTCTGAAGGGTTCACTCCACTAATCCTTGAAGCTTGCCCAAGATTGCCGGGTTTAATCTTAGCCAATTTTTCTCGCGCTTCCATTGACAATGACGAAAATTGATAATAATCAGTCTCCGGTGAAATTTTTATATTATCAAGTTGTGTCATCTTTTGTGCAAGCTCCTCTTCTTTAAGAATATAATTAGCATATTTAATGAGTGTTTCTGCATTTAGAATTTCCTCCTCTTTTGCTTCAATTAGTTTTAAAAAATTACGAAGCGGTTCTGCATATTTTATGAGATCTTCGATGGTAACCTGTGGCCGAAGAAGTAAAGAGTCATATTTAATTTTTTGTGTAAGCGGGGGTGTTTGCTGTGATTTTAAAAATTCATTAATATTAAGAGGATCTGCATGATTAGTTTTTAAAAAATGAATGATAACCTTTTGTTTTTCCTTTTTGTTTATCATTCTATCCAAATAATAATCAGAAATTAATCCTAACTTATGGCCAATAGGAGAAAGCCGTTCGTCAGCATTGTCTTGTCGAAGTAAAATCCTATATTCTGCGCGAGAAGTAAACATTCTGTATGGATCCTGAACTCCTTTTGTCACTAAATCATCTATTAGGACTCCAATATAAGCCTGATCTCTGCCCAATATAAGTGGCTCTTCTCCCTTTAATGATTGCGAAGCATTAATTCCTGCAATTAGGCCTTGGCAAGCGGCTTCTTCATAACCTGTAGTTCCATTAATTTGCCCTGCAAGATATAAATTTGATAAAATATTTGATTCCAGAGAGAGCTTCAGTTGAGTCGGATCAAAAAAATCATATTCAATTGCATATCCCGGGCGTAATATCTTTGCATTTTGCATCCCGGGTATAAATTTTAAAGCATCATACTGTACTGATTCCGGAAGGGAAGAAGAAAACCCATTTAGATAAAATTCGTTGGTGTTGGATCCTTCCGGTTCCAAGAAAAGTTGATGTCTGTCCCTTTGCCCAAAACGCTGAATCTTATCTTCAATAGATGGGCAATACCTGGGACCCTGACCCATTATTCTGCCATTAAATAGGGGTGATAAATCAAATCCTGTCTTTAAAATATCATGTGTTTTAGAATTTGTATAAGTTATCCAACAACTCAACTGATGTGTTAAGCCCGGAGTATCAGTAAAAGAAAATTTTCCGGGATTGTCATCTCCTTTTTGTTCTTCCATTTGAGAAAAATCCACACTACGACCATCTATTCTAACCGGTGTGCCGGTTTTAAGTTTGCGAACATTAAATCCAAGGTCTTGTATTTGATCGGATAAAAAGGAAGATGCGGGTTCCCCGAGTCGGCCTCCGGAAAAATTAATTTCTCCAATATGAATTTTCCCATTAAGAAAAGTGCCATTCGTTAAAATAATTTTTTTGGCAAAAATAGAAAGTCCTTGTAGCGTCTGAACACCCAAAACCTTATCCCCGTCCACCAGGAGTTTCTCCACAGTGTCTTGACGCAAATCAAGATTATTTTGTGTTTCTATAATCCTTTTCCAAAAAAGAGAAAAAGCATATTTGTCACATTGTGCACGAGGACTCCACATTGCGGGTCCTTTTGACCTATTTAACATTCTAAATTGAATCATGGTGTTGTCTGTTACAATCCCGGACATTCCACCAAGAGCATCAATTTCTCTGATTATTTGACCTTTTGCAATTCCTCCCATTGCAGGATTGCAGGACATTTGAGCCACTAAAGCCAGATTCATTGTAATTAGCAACGTTTTGGATCCCAGTTTGGCTGCAGCCACCGCAGCTTCACATCCTGCATGCCCCGCTCCAACCACAATAATATCATATGCTAAATTCATTTTCCTTGTGAAACAAAATTATAATTGGTTAATCTTCTTTTAATTAACAATAGTTTGGGAAATTTGTTTGAACAAATTAATTGCCCATTCTTCCTTCTTTCTCATATTTAAAGCTGCGTTTTTGGTTTTGTCTTTATACCCACAAAGATGAAAAATTCCGTGCGACAAAACTCTCAGAAGTTCATCCTGAAATGTTGCTCCAAATATTTCAGAGTTTTCTCTTACCCTTGTTATACTTATATATATGTCTCCTGAAAGCACCCCTTCATTGCTATAATCAAAAGTAATGATATCAGTAAAATCATCGTGCTTGAGAAATTGCTGATTGATTTTTAACAGGTATTTATCATCACAAAAAATGTAATTAATTTCTCCCGTTTTGAAATGCTCACATGCAATAATTGATTTAATCCAGTTTTTATATGAATTTTTTGAGGAAAGAGTAAAAGTAGTTTCAAAATTAAATCTTATCATTGCCGTATATATTGCCCCCTAAACAGATCTTTATCACCAACTCTATTTTTGATTGGCTTCTGATGTTTTAGTTCTTCTTAATAGAATTTGTTTTTTCAATTTGCTTTTCTTTTGTAATGGTTCTTAGGGATTTAATATAGGGTTTCACGTGAAATTCCATGTAAAGCTCCTTGTCGTCTTCTTTAAACTCAAGCTCATCCACTAAGAGCATCGAAAAAAGAGGGTCTTGTAAATTATTTTCTTCAGAAAACTGAATGTCTTGTTTTAATTTTATCAAAGATTTGTTAGCTCCTATTATAACTGCGATTTTTTCAGGTTCTACCAAAAAATTTATTGTTATCCTAAAATCCTCCTGAGAGGAATCAATAATGTATTCAAGAATATTCTCTATAGCCATGGAGATTGTTCCAAAATGATCTTGCAATTGAAACTCCTCGCTAATGTTTTCTACCATTCTTAATGTTTCAAACTGTGCAGTAGTTGGGTCTGAAACGGTTAATTCAAAATTATACATGGCTTTTCTATTCTATGTTAAATAAATATTTGGTTACTTTATCCTTATAATAATAATTGAGACTTGGTGGCATGCGGTTAAGCATTTCGGTCTGCTTTTGATTATCTTTGTCTATTTTCCACTCTCTTGGAGGGTTGGGGTTTTGAATATCTTTACCTTCTATAGATTCTCTTTTTTCTTCTTTTTCGCGTTGCATATCTGCTTTTTCGCTTTCAAGCAAACGGGTTTCAATATTTTTTTGTCGATTAATGGTTTGTTGTGTGATGGTTTTATTTACCAACTCTTTTTCGGTCTTTTCCATCTCTTTTATTAACTGATCTATCGTTTTATCCCCTATTCCCTTATCTGATTTAAGCTGGTTTTGGTAATCTTCCATCATTTTGCGAATAGCTTCTTGTTGCGCCGCCATTCTTGCAAACTGCTCATTAATACTTTGCCGACCTTGTTGCTGGGGCTTTCCGGGGCTGTTTTCTCCTTGCTGTTCCATAGACCTTTTTAATGCTTCCATTTGTCTGTTTAATTGCTGTTGGAGTTCTTTTGCAGACTTTGGCTTTCCCTTACCTCCCGGATTACTGCAAGAGCCTTTTCCGCTTTTTTTATTTTTGCAATTTTTACATTCACTCTCTTTTTTCTTCATCTCTTTCATTGACTCGGCAAGCATTAAGGACAAATTATTCATGGAAGTGAGAACAAATTGTTGATTCGTTGCGGCTTGCTTTAGTTGGCGGTTGTTAATATTGGTTTGTGCCTGCATCAAATATTCGTTAATTTTGGTCACTTCTCTCTGAATAAAGGGCTTAACTGATGTTTGGCGCCTTGCTAATGCAGAAAGAGAATCTTCTATCAGGCGCATGTGTTCCTTTATTGTAAATTGATCCCGTATTATTTCGGATAGTTGCGATGATCGCATGTTGGTTCCTTGCAGAATGTTCATATTGTCTTCCTGATTAAAGGAAATTAAAACCAAATTGTGTAAGATTTGACGCAAGGTTTCGATGTCTTCTGAAATGTTTTCTTCATCACTGTCAAGTTTGTCATTTTCCATCTGATCTGCCAGTTTTTCCATATCATCCGCAGCTTCAATTTGTTTTTCTTTTGCCTTTCCCCTATTGTTCTTATTAATTGATGCCTTGCTTTCTTGCATTGATTGCATAATTTTGTTTTGCAATTCGTTAGTGTTGGTCATCTTGTTTGGGTCCTCTAACTCTTTGTTGAGTGACTGCAAATTTTGGATATCTTCTTGTAATTTTTTAAATTCGTTTTCTATCTCTTGTTGTTTTTCCAAAAGATTGTTTTTATCAATGTTTTTTTGTTCTGTTTGCTTTGATAAAAAATTTTGTTCTTGAGATAATTCTTTGGCTTTTTCAATTACGTCGTTGTATTTTTTTTCAAATTCAAGTTGTTTGAATAATTGTAGTTGTTGATCAAGAGATTTATTAATATCCTCCGTTTTTAATTTCATCTTATCCATTGCATCTTTAATTTGATCCTTGTTCTGTTGATTGATCAATTCATTCATTTTTTCGAGAAGTTCTTTTAGTTCATCTGACAGAATATCTTCAAATCTTTTTTGTAAATCTTCCTGTTTTTTTAGGATTTCAGGAGTAATTTCTTTATATAAATCTTCTATAGCTTGTTGTTGTTTTTGCTTTTCTTTTAATTCACTAATCTTGCTTTTTAATTCATTGTAATCGTTGAGCAGTTTTTCAAGTTTCTTTTTATCTTGCCAAGTGGGGGTGTTGTTCTGAATAATCTGCTTTTTTAATTTATCAATTTCTTTTAATAAGTCCTTCGATTCGCTTACCAGTGATTCAATCTCGGATTTTGTTTGCAAATTGTTATTATCTATTTCATTATCAATCTCTTCCATTGTTTTAACTTGAAAGTTTTGTGTGGGTGTTTGGCTTAACTTATTCCCGTTAACCGCATCGTTATCCCTAACTTCAAAATGATAAGAAATTTTTTGACCAGGGGATATTTGTAATGTCCCTGCATCAAAATAAAAGTAATAATCTTGAATTGTATTTTGTTTATTTATCTGTATATCTACACTTTTACCAGATTCAAGAAGGTTGTTTTTTTCGTCATACTTAGAATAGACAAACTTCAAATTGCTAAAACCATAATCATCTTTGATAACCCCTTTAAAATAAACCCGATCTTCAATTAAAGAATCTTTTTGGCTTTCAACGTGAATCTCGGGATATAAATCTTTAATTACCGTTATTGAATGAGATAAAGTGTCTTTGCTGATAAAAAATTTATTCGTATTTACAACATTGTATAGAAAAGATGTTTTTGCAACAAGGGCTGTTGAATAAATGTCGTTCGAAGAAACAAGCGTTTGAGATTGGTTGTTATAATTAAATAATAGCTTATCTGTATTTTTGGTATAAAAACTCCAGCTTATAGTGGTTCCTTCGGGAACAACTACGTCTCCGTTATTTTCGATTATATCATCGATTTTATTAAGATAATCCGGATAAGAAAGTCGCAGAACAAAGCTAATGGTGACGGGTTTGGGAAGAACATTTAAAACATAGGAATTAGAAACAACCTCATCGGTATAAATTTTAAAAGCTATATTTTTATGAACATTAAAAAAAGTGTAGGAAAAGTCTATATTGCTGTTTTTAACGCATTTATAGCTTTTATTGTCAATCATAAGAAAGAGCTCTTCCGGTGTTTCTTTTCCAACAACTTTTATTTTTAAAGTAAAATCTTCTTGTTGAAAAACGGTTAGTTTTGGATTGACAACTTCAAATTGGTAAGGCGTTGGTTTTTCATAATAATTATTATAGTTTACTATACGGCGAGTAGAGTCTGTAAATATTTCGCTTTTAGTAGAATAAATAAGAATAAAAAGACAAATCGGAATTGTCACCCACTTCAAATATTTTTTGGATTTGTGAAAGGGAATAGCCTTTACGAAAGAAAAAGGCTTTATTTCTACAATTTTAGTATCAATAGCCGCCAACAACAAATCGCGACTTTTGTATTCATTTTCAGAAAGTTGTCTTTCTAATTGAACGACATTCAACAATTTATCATCTATTTCCGGAAAATGATTTCCAATAATTCTGGCCACCTGCTCAGAAGATATTTGTTTACCGAAACCCAAAATTTTTAAAACAGGTATTATTACATAAAAGAAAAGGGTTGTTAAAAAAATTGCGAGAAAAGAAAAGAAAAAGATAGATCTAATAATTGTATTAAAATAGGAAAAATATTCTAAAACTGCGTAGACAATAAAAGTAATCAGCGTAATCAAGACAAATAGAATCGCGCCTTTATATAGTTTATTAAGATAGAATTTCTTTATAAACTCCTTTAGTTTGTTTCGAATGAGTTCTTGATTAGAATACATAGTCATTGATTTGTTTTAGGCGTAGAGTGTAATATATTAAAGAAGGGATCTTTTTGATCTAAAAAATATTTGTAAAGTTTCTTGTTTTTACTAAAATACTTTCTGATAAATAAATAGCGACCAATTTGATTGCTTTTTTTATTCATTTTGTTCCTTTTGGAAAAAACTTTCATTAAATCGTTTGAGTTTTCGCGATAAGATTTTCCATTTGCTAATTCCATCTCGGCAATCAAAAGATCAGTAAAAGGAATCTGAACCGGACAAACCTCGTTACAATTTCCACACATCGTGGTGTTTTGAAAAATATTCTGATTCCTTAAATTTTCCGCATGACAATTATTTTTGATTAAATCAATTGGAGAAAATTTATTGGTAATACTATAAACAGGACATACCGATTTACAATTTCCACAATCTATACAATAAAGAGCCTCCCGTAAAAAATTGTTTTCCAAAATTTTGGTCTTACCATTATCATAAAGATAAACTTCAATATTTACATTTTCTTTTGAATAAGAACTGTTGAACGAAGAGTGAAAAGCCTCCTTAATAATTCGTTGAATGGGAGAACTGATTATCTTGATATCATTAGGAAAAGGGTTTGGTTGTTTGTTTAGATATTTTAGATGTAAAATCGTGTCCAAATCATTTTGACGAATAAGTAATTTATTTATGTCTAGTATTATAACTAAATTAGATACCTTATTAAAAAGATTTTTACTTTTTTTATCAATAAGAACGACTGATCCTGTTTCAACAATTCCGAAATCTGCTTCTACAACCAATAAATCAGCAATTTCCCCACTGTTTTCAAAATCATTAATAGAAACTATTTTTACAAGAGAATTATTCTGAAGAATAATTTCAGGAATTTTTGATAAATCAAAACTTACTTTATTAAAATGCTTTTTAGGTAAATTGGATAAAAGAGCTTCTCCTAATTCTTCTTCATCAACTATCCATTGAACTTTAATATGTTTTGAAGAAATAGATGATTCAAATGCTAAGAGATGCTTTTCCATTTCTTCAATAAAAGAATGGCGAATAAAATTGGCTCTCGTTTTTATAAATTGAAGATCCTTTTGCATCACTTTTATCTTCCGTTAAATATTTATTTTATTTACCCTGCGAAGGTGGCGCCCTCCTTCAAAATCTGTAGAAAAAAATGTGTTAATAATATCAAAGGCTTGTTCTTGGGAGATAAACCTCCCCGGTAAAGCCAAAATATTGGCATTGTTGTGTTTCCGAGCTAAAGATGCAATTTCGGGAGACCAACAGAGGGCGGCCCGAACATTTGGGTGTTTGTTGGCAGTCATTGCAACTCCATTTCCGGAACCACAAATAATAATCCCCATTAATTCACTATTTAAAGATATTTTTTCTGCCATGGGGTGAATATAATCAGGATAATCAACGCTTTCCCAAGAATTTGTTCCATAATCTTCCCATTCACAAAAGGAAGAAAAATGAAATTTAATTTCTTCTTTCAATTCAAATCCTGCATGATCTGATGCAATTAATACTTTCATATCTTTATTTTTTTTCTTGCTTTGCAAAAATACAATATAATTGTAATATATAAATTATATCTTATAAAACAAAAATTAAAATAATATAACTACTTGAAAATAATGAAATTAATAATATATGTTTATAACCTTAGTCTATTGTTAACAATGAATATTGATATCCTGTTTATAAAATATGAAAACTTTATTTTTTCTAAAAAATTCTTTTTTATGAAATAATATCCATTGATACTAACAAAAATTACAAACCAAAATAAATAGAATTTCTTATTAACAATTATAAACAAAACAATAAACAATTTCATTTTATTTTATTGAATTAATGACTTTTAAAAATATATTTTAGTTAATATCATGTTCATAAAAAGAAAGAAAAAAGAATAAAAAGAATTTATTCACGTTATCAACATCAACTATAATCATTATTATATTTATTAAAAAGAAAAGAAGAAAATAAATGAAAAAATGTAATTTTGCATGATGAAAAAAACAAGTTTAATTATTCTCTTTATTTTTTCCTTCCTTAGCCTTTTCTCTCAACAGAAAAATTACAGTTCGACTGTTTTTGATGGTATTACTTTTACTCCGATTTCCGGAGCAAATATTTATAATTTAAACACCAAACGCTATACATTTAGTGATAATAATGGTAATTTTACTATTCCGGTGAATGTTAATGATACACTGATAATATCCAAATCAATATATAGACAAATAATTGTTGTTGTTTCAAAAAAAAATTTGGATCTCTTTAAAGAGGATTATTATTTATATTATAAGGCAATATTACTTAAAGAAGTAAAAGTTATTTCATTAAATCCAAATTATGAACAATTTAAAAGAGAATTGGTACAAATGAAATTACCCGATATTTATAAAAACTTGGATGGAATAGAAATAACAGAACAAGATAAAATAAATGCTGAATATTCAACAAAAGGACCTAATTTATTGAGAAATACCGCCTTATCAAGTCCCATAACATATTTGTATAATTCTTTCAGTAAAAAGGCAAAAATAAAACAACTTTATAGTGAAATGCTTCAGTATGAGGAAGAAATTGAAAAGGTTCCTTCAAAATATAACAGGGAAATTGTTTCTGAAATTACGGGACTTAAAGGTGATAAACTTATGGAATTTATGGTTTTTTGTAAATTTAGCTATTATGATATAATACGATGGTCTGAGCAAGAAATTGTGAATACTATTAAAAGTAAATACTTTGAATATCAATATTATAAAGCACAAAATGAGGAATAATATGAAATTGAAAAATTTAAAAAAATATTTTACTTTACTCCATATAATTGGAATTGTTTTGGGAATGGTTGTTAGTTTATTATATTGGTATAAATCAGGAAGAAATAGTGATAATATTTTTAGAAGTAATATAATCATTATTTTAACTTGGGGAATTTTATCGGGCTATTTTGTTTTTGACATAATTAACAGCATGAGAAAAAACAGAAAAGAAGAAGAATGTAAAAGCAATAAAAAATAATTGTAGATTTGCGCCTCAAAAAAATAATGTAAACAATAAAAATAAAATTTATGACTGAAAAAGTAAACAAACTAATGAGGGAAATACCGGCATTGCGCTGGACAGCCTTGATATTATTAGCATCTATGATGTTTTTTGCGTATATGTTTGTAGATGTTTTATCTCCTTTAAAAACTCTTTTGGAAACAGAACGCGGATGGAATTCAGGAGCGTTTGGAACAGAAGAAGGATCCGAATATTTTTTAAATGTTTTTGCTTTTTTTCTAATATTTGCAGGAATTATTCTTGATAAATTAGGGATACGTTTTACGGCCTTGTTATCTGCAGTCATTATGATTCTTGGAGCCAGCATAAAATATTATGCAATTAGCGATGCATTTATAGGAACAGGCTTAGAAACATGGCTTAACTCCTGGTGGGTTGATTTTCCAGCTTCCGCAAAACTTGCTTCTTTAGGCTTTATGATTTTTGGCGGTGGTGCTGAAATGGCCGGAATTACAGTATCAAAGGCAATTGTAAAATGGTTTAAAGGCAAAGAATTGGCTCTTGCTATGGGAATTGAAATGGCAATAGCACGATTAGGAGTATTTGCTATTTTCAGAATTTCTCCGCGAATTGCCGATAGATTTAATGACGTAAGTAGTTCAACACTCTTTTGTTTAATTTTACTTTTTATCGGTTTTATTTGCTTTATTGTCTATACTATTATGGATAAAAAATTAGATAAACAGATGGGCGAAAGCGGAATTGAACCGGAAGATCCATTCAGAATAAGTGATATTGGGAAGTTGTTTACCAGCAAAACATTTTTGATTGTTGCCGGATTGTGTGTATTGTATTATTCTGCCATATTTCCCTTCCAGAAATTTGCTGCAAACATGCTGGAATGTCGTTTAAATATTTCTAGTACAGCTGCAAGTGATATTTTTTCCTATTTTCCAATTGGAGCCATGATATTAACTCCATTATTAGGATCTTTTATTGACAACAAAGGCAAGGGAGCTTCTATGTTGATTTTAGGGGCAATATTGATGTTTTGTTGTCATTTAATTTTTGCTTTGGTGCCGGCCGAATACTTTACCAAGCCTGTTGCATATTCTGCAATTGTTATTTTAGGTGTTAGTTTTTCTTTAGTTCCGGCAGCATTATGGCCATCAGTTCCTAAGTTGGTTGAAAATAGATATTTGGGTTCAGCTTATTCTGTTATTTTTTGGATTCAAAATATTGGTTTGTTAAGCTTCCCAATGATTATAGGATATGTCTTGACGGCAACAAATACAGGCGTGACCGATCCACGAAACTATAATTATACTGTTCCTATGTTAATCTTTGCCAGTTTGGGTGTTTTAGCCTTTTTGCTAGGGGTGTGGTTAAAAGTAGAAGACAAGAAAAAAGGTTATGGCTTGGAAATGCCAAATATTAAGAAAGCAGAATAAATTATAAGTTTTTTCGTTTAAAGGTTTAAGCAATCGAAAGGTTTCTTAAACCTTTAATTTTTAGTTCAAGAATAATGAAGCATACAACAAAACTTAGTATTTCTATTTCTTTATTTCTTTTTCTTGCTGTTTTGTTTGCATTTGGGTACAAATACACTTCTGAAAACATCAACACGGAAGATGCACCTGATTATTATGAAAATATGATTGCGGCGCCCTATATTCCCCAAACAATATCTTTTGCCGGAGAAGAGGTGCCGGTAGAAATTTACTGGGTGCGAGAAGCCTTGGATAAAGAGTTAATAATAAATTGCTATCAACATTCAAGAACGTTGCAGATTTTCAAAAAATCAGGAAGATATTTTCCGGTTATTGAAAAAATTCTTGAGGAAGAGGGCGTTCCAAAAGATTTTAAATATCTCTGTGTTGCCGAAAGCGGTCTTGACAACGTTGTATCCCCTGCTGAAGCCAGCGGTTTTTGGCAATTTATTGAAACAACCGGAAGAAACTATGGCCTTGAAATCAACACAGAGGTAGATGAAAGATATGATGTTGAAAAAGCTACACGTGCAGCTTGTCGTTATTTAAAAGGATGTAAGGAACGCCTAGGGAGTTGGTCGATGGCTGCTGCTGCCTATAACATGGGGGAGGCCGGTGTTGTTAGTGCTTCAGAAAATCAACAGACCAACAGTTGCTGGGAATTGCACTTAAATCAGGAAACAGCAAGATATTTATACCTGATTCTATCCTATAAGTTAATTTTTGAGAACCCACGACAATATGGGATAACTCTTAAAAATGCCGATCTCTATTATCCCGTTCCCTATGTTGAAATAACTGTAAATTCAACCATCCCTGATTTATACCTATTTGCCAGAGAACATAATATTTTATACCGCGAATTAAAATCTCTTAATCCTTGGTTAAGAAGCACAAAACTTACTGTTAAAACAAAAACCTATACCATAAAAATACCTCAAAAGACAAAGTTGCTTTATCAATATTTATACAAAGACCTTAAAAATCCTTTTGAATTACTGGGCGATACTCTGTTTTAGAAACAATCATTAAGTAACATCATAAATCAAAAATTTGTTTTAATTTATTTTAAATATGAAAAAGATACTTTATTTTATGATTGCCCTTATGGTAATCACATTTTATTCTTGTTCTCCCAATACCCCACAGGGCGTTGTAAAAACATATCTTAAAGAAATTAAAAAAGGCGAATATGAAAAAGCGATTTCCAATTTTGACATTACAGACTCTTTAAGTCAGAAAAATGTGAAAATGATAGCAGGAGTTCTTGATAATGAGATCTCTTCAAAGAATGGGATATCCAAATTTAAAATCACAAAGCAAAAACTCTCAGAAAACAAAAACTCCGGAAATGTTGAGGCAAAAGTATATTATTGCAACAACACCGAAGATGTGCTTAATTTTCAGATGATTAAGATAGAGGGAAAATGGAAAATTAAAGCAAAATAGAAGAAGAATTGCCCTCCAAATTTTTCATGTTTATTGACAGAATATAATCAACAAAAATTGTATTTTTGCATTCCCTTATTTTGAGATAGAAAGATTTGGTCATTTCATATATGAAAGATAATACTTATGCCGAAGACGAACTGATAATAGTTGGTGCCAGGGAGAATAATTTAAAAAATGTATCATTATCAATACCCCAACACAAGCTTGTGGTTATTACCGGCTTAAGTGGAAGTGGAAAATCATCACTTGCATTCGACACCATTTATGCAGAAGGTCAGCGACGCTATATGGAGACCTTTTCGGCCTATGCCCGCCAGTTTATCGGCCATCTTCAACACCCTGATGTCGATAAAATTTCAGGGTTAAATCCAGTGATTTCTATTGAACAAAAAACCGTCAACAAAAATCCCCGATCTACCGTAGGCACTATTACAGAGGTTTATGATTTTCTTCGGTTGCTTTATGCCCGTGTTGCAGATGCTTTTTCATACGAAACAGAGGAAAAAATGGTTCGTTATAGCGAAAAGGAGTTGATTGATCTTATTTTAAATATTTACGAGGAAAAAAACATTACTTTACTTGCACCAATAGTAAAACGAAGAAAAGGTCACTATAAAGAACTTTTTGAAACAATCCGAAAAAAGGGTTTCTCTAAAGTACGAATTGACGGAGAAATTCGAGATTTGATGCTTAACATGCAAGTGGACAGGTATAAAATCCACGATATTGAAGTTGTTGTTGATACATTGGTTGTAAGAGATCTTTCCAAACCCCGCTTAATCAATAGCTTGCGGCTTGCTCTTAAACATGGCAAAGGAGTTTTGTTGGTTTTAAACAATGAAAATGGCGAATTGAAGAACTATAGCAAGTATTTAATGTGTCCCACAACCGGGATTTCATATCCGGAGCCGGAGCCGAACACTTTTTCTTTTAATTCACCATACGGAGCCTGTGAGAAATGCAATGGGCTTGGTTATATAACAGAAATTGATTTAAAAAAGATAATCCCCGACAACTCTTTGTCTATTAAAGAGGGGGCCATAATACCCTTGGGTCCACAAAAGAACAGTGCTGTTTTCAGACAAATAGAAGCTCTTAGCGAAAAATACGGCTTTTCATTGTCAGCCCCCATAAGCACACTTTCAGAGCAACACCTTAACATCTTATTATATGGGAGCGAAGAGGCGCTTTACATCAGTCATGAAATTTCCGGGTTGGCACCAAGCAAAGAATATTTTAATGGAATCGTCAGTTTTATGCAGGAGTATGACTATGAATCTGCTCCGGCCTCAATACAAAAATGGATCAATCAATTTCTTGATGAAAAATTATGCCCGGACTGTCATGGAACAAGATTAAAGAAAGAATCTCGTTATTTTAAAATTGGAGGCAAAAATATCGTTGATTTATCTGTAATGGATCTTTCTGAGCTTGCAGAATGGATTGACAATTGTAGCCAATGGCTGGACGAACGTAAACAACAAATATCTTACGAAATAATTAGGGAAATATCTTTACGGCTAAAATTTCTAAATGATGTCGGAATACAATATTTATCATTGAACAGATCCTCAAAAAGCCTTTCCGGAGGGGAGGCGCAGCGCATCCGACTTGCAACCCAGATTAGTTCGCAGCTCGTTAATGTTCTTTATATTCTTGATGAACCAAGCATAGGATTGCACCAAAAGGATAATCATCGTTTAATTAAATCGATGAAAGAGTTAAGAGATCATGACAACTCCATAATTGTGGTAGAACACGACAAGGACATG
The DNA here is from genome assembly GCA_019135895.1 of Bacteroidota bacterium. Taxonomy (GTDB): domain Bacteria; phylum Bacteroidota; class Bacteroidia; order Bacteroidales; family WCHB1-69; genus JAGVVH01. The sequence goes on from JAGVVH010000116.1 coordinate 22,402, forward strand.
ATGAAAGCAGCCGACCATATTATAGACATTGGTCCGGCGGCAGGTGAACACGGTGGAGAAATTGTAGCAACCGGTAATTACGAAGATATTTTAAAATCAAATTCATTAACAGCTGATTATCTTAATGGGAAGAAAAAAATTGACATTCCTTCAAAAAGACGTAGTGGCTCGGGAAAAAAACTAACCTTAATAGGAGCTAACGGGAACAATCTTAAAAACATCAATATCTCTTTTCCTTTAGGAACATTTATCTGTATAACAGGAGTTTCGGGAAGCGGAAAGTCGACACTTATAAACAACACATTATATCCTATTTTGAGTCAGCGTTTTTATCGATCTGACCAACAACCGCTTCCTTTTGATAAGCTAAAGGGAATAGAATATGTTGATAAGGTAATCGAAATTGACCAACAACCCATAGGAAGAACCCCGCGTTCAAACCCCGCTACATATGTGGGGGTTTTTGATGAAATAAGACAACTCTTTTCCGGCTTACCCGAGGCCAAAATAAGAGGGTATAAGTCAGGGAGGTTTTCATTTAATGTAAAAGGCGGCCGGTGCGAAAATTGCAAAGGAGGTGGCGTTAAAAATATTGAGATGAATTTTCTCCCCGATGTATATGTAACGTGCGAGACCTGTAATGGAAAAAGATACAATGATGAAACACTGGAAATTAGATATAAAGGAAAATCTATTTTTGATGTGTTGGAAATGGATATTGAAACCGCTCTTGACTTTTTTGAAAACATTCCCTCTATTGTATTAAAACTGAAAACAATGTTGGATGTCGGACTCGGATACATTAAACTCGGACAATCGTCTACAACTCTTTCAGGGGGGGAAGCCCAGCGGGTCAAACTGGCCACTGAACTTTGTAAAAAAGATACCGGCAATACAGTTTATGTTCTTGATGAACCTACAACCGGACTTCATTTTCACGACATAGACATTTTGCTGAAAGTTCTTTATAGGCTTGTGGATATGGGGAATACGGTAATTGTTATTGAACACAACATGGATGTTATTAAAGTGGCAGATTGGATTATTGACCTTGGACCGGAAGGTGGAAAAAATGGAGGAGAAATAATCGCAACAGGTACACCGGAAGAGATTGTGTCTAAAAAAATAGGATATACAGCAGAATATCTTGCAGAATGGTTATAAAACGTTTAAAGTATGATTATTATTGGTATTACAGGAACATTGGGGGCAGGCAAGGGAACGATTGTTGAATATTTAGTGAAAAATCACGGATTTAAACACTATTCCGTGAGAGACTATATTGGAAATGAAATTAAAAAAAGAGGAAAAGAAATAAACAGAGATACTCTTGTTGAAGTTGCCAATGATTTGCGGGCGCATAATAGCCCTTCATTTATTACAGATGAATTATATAAAATTGCGGTTTCTAAAGGAGAAAACGCCGTAATTGAAAGTATTCGCACACCGGGGGAAATAGAGTCTCTTAGAAGAAGCAAAAACTTTGTTTTATTAGCCGTTGATGCTCCGGTTGAAATACGTTATCAACGAATAATTTTGAGACAATCAGAAACGGACAGAGTTTCTGAAGAAACTTTCATTCAAAACGAAAAAAGAGAAATGACCTCTACCGATCCCAATAAACAGAACCTATCAAAGTGCATTCTCGAGGCTGATTATTTGTTAAACAATGGTGGAAACAAAGAAGCGTTATACGAACAACTTGAAAAGATATTAAATAAATTGTCAATCAACATCTTAAATAATGGAAAATAATAAATATGTTCGTCCATCCTGGGATGATTATTTTATGGAAATTGCAAACACTGTGAGCAAACGCGCCACGTGTGATCGTGGCAGAAGTGGATGTGTTATTGTCAGAGACCGCCAAATTCTGGTGTCGGGCTATGTTGGATCTCCCAAGGGATTGCCACATTGTGATGAAATAGGACACCAACTTAAAAAAATGATTCACGAGGACGAATCAACTACCCAACATTGTGTGAGAACAGTTCATGCTGAGCAGAATGCAATTTGTCAGGCTGCCAAATTGGGAATATCATTAAACAAGGGAACTCTGTATTGTCGTATGACACCGTGTCGTGTGTGTGCAATGTTAATTATAAACTGTGGAATAGAAAGGGTTGTCTGCGAAAAAAAATATCATGACGGGAAAGAATCTGAAGAGATGTTTAAAATGGCAGGCGTTAAGTTGGAGTACTTTTCAGAAGAGATTCAACGTTATGATAAACAATAACGAGGTACAAAAGCCTTATTTTACCTTTATTTTTTGACCTGAATAAATTATGGAGGTTTCCGTGAGATTATTTAATTTCATTAATGTTTCAACGGAAATATTATATTGTTTTGCAATTTTATAAAGTGTTTCGCCTTTTTGAACAATATGAAATAAAGGCTTGGAAGCGGGAAGTAATTTTTGTGTGGTATTAAGGGAATCAGATTTCGTAGAATTTTTTTTCGGAACGAAAACCTGTTCCCTTTTTTGAGGGAGTGGTTTAATATTAAAATTCTCGGGTTCAAGAGTAAGAATATTTCCGGAAAGTGTTCTATCCTCGAAATTTAATAATAGTGCCGGATCAAATGTTTCATTCATGAACCGGCTTTCAAAATGAAAAGAAGCTAAAGATCCACGATCAGCACTTCCTGCAAAACCGACAATATGACCGGCTTTGATAATTTGGTCAGGTTTTACATTAATTTTACCAAGATTTGCATAAACAGTTTCAAGTCCATTATAGTGTCTAACGACTACCATTTTATTATAATCTCCATAAATTTTAGCAACTCGAACAACGCCGTCAAAACAAGCATAAATCGGAGCATTTTCAGGAAGAGAAAAATCAGTTCCGGGATGGAATAGTTTTTTTTGCGGACCGTAATCTACGATCTTTTCTCCCCTACAAGGGAAAACAAAAGGAGTATTATAAATTTCCACCAATATTATTTTTAATTGACCATCGCTAAAGGGAATAACAAACTGCTTTGATCGCAAGTTTTTAGTATCCCAATGTTGCCCGTATAAATTATAGGCAGGAATCTGATAGGTTTCCTTAATAAAAGATTCAGTAGAAAAATCCATATTATCTGTGTCGTAACAAGAAATCATTGCGGTATCTGCCAGGGCCTTATTCTGTGCATTGTCGTCAATATCAATAGTGATTTGCTGTGCAGAACAGCAAATCGAAATCAATAGAAAAAAAACAGATAAAAGCTGTTTCATTGTTGCGAATATTGTATCGACAAAAATATTAATTATTTTGAAGATTATTAATGATGGCGGTTGTTGAATATCCTTCAAGAAAAGGAATAATTTCGACTGTACCACCATAATTCAGAACAAAGTCTGCGCCCACTACAGATTCAATAGTATAATCTCCTCCTTTTACTAAAACATCCGGGGTTATCATCTTGATAAGATTCATTGGGGTTTCTTCGTCAAAAAGAATCACGAAATCTACAAATTCAAGCGATGCCAATAACAATGCCCGAGCATTTTGATTATTAACAGGTCTTTTCTCTCCCTTAAGTTTCTTAACGGAATTATCAGTATTAAGACCGATAATCAAAACATCTCCCAATTTTCTTGCCTTAATCAGATAGTCAATATGTCCCAAATGTAAAATATCAAAACAACCATTGGTAAAAATCACCCTATTATTATTAAAACACTTCCTTTTTGACTTGAAATAGTCAGCGGAAATTATTTTATTATTAATATGTTTAAGATAATCCATAAGTAAAAAGATATTTTATAATCCAACAAACAGCCGATAGAGAAATATTATTTTACAGATTTAAGAACTTCCTTTTTTCTATCGTTCAAAGATGCAATAATGAGAGCAGCAATACCAAAAATAATAATCATCATAGTTTGTACCGACCAACCAATCCATCCGGCAGCTAATCCCGCATTATAATTTATACCATACATTACCAAAACACCAGCCACTATTAAAGGATAAGCTCCCAACCCTCCTTGTGCAACCATATAACCAATACTTCCGATAATAAGAACGGTAAAAGCAGGCGCAGGCCCTAAGTGTGCCAAATAATCAAATGCAAAGAAACAGAAATAAGTGCCCAAAAAGAAGAATACCCAAATAAGTATAGTATAAAGGACAAATAAAAAAGGATGTTTTAAGTCTTTAATTGAAATTAGCCCTTGAATGATACCCCAGAAGAAATTTTTAATTTTGACAAAAAACGAAATTTTTCTCCAATAATTTCTTGTCAGATAGATTAAAACACAAAACAAAACAAAGGCACCCCCAAGATAAAATAAAGTAGAATTGGTTATCAGAGAAGACCATTTATTCTGGAGCCAGATGCCGAAAGTTAACCCCGTTTCTTTATCAATGACCAAATCCGTCAATAGGGCGGTATTAAGCAAAACAACAATAATAAGCATTATCAGCCAACACAGAGTGTCAATCGCGCGTTCCGTTACAACTGTTCCAAGGGCTTTTTGAAATGGAACTCTTTCATAACGTTGCAGGAAAGTGCAGCGCAAGACCTCTCCAAGCCGTGGGAAAGCCAGATTTGCTAAATAGCAAACCATAACAGAATAAAAAGAAATGTTTTTACGAACATGATAACCAAGAGGTTGAATTAGGATAATGCTTCTCAGCCCCCTTATATAATGAGCACAGACTCCGGAAAGCAATGAAAGTGTGAGAAAAAACCAACTTAAAGGATTGTTTATTTTTAAGGCACTAGCTTTTATAACCTGAATATCTTCAGGAGACAAGTCTTTTACAGAAAACCAAACAAAAAAGACCCCTATTCCAAGAAAAATAATCAATTGAATAATCTTAGAAAAGTTAATTTTATTCTTTTGGATTGAGGAAGAATTTTTCATATTATTAAATATCGGCAAAAGTACAATTTTTTTTCATAAGAATTAAAACAAACCAACAAGATAGCCTCCGGACAATTAACCCCAAGGATTTTTTCACAAGCTAAAAAGAACGAAAAAAACTTTATAAAACTCTTCGGGGAGTGTTCAAACAATCCTAAAATAGAATAGGGCTTTCTAAAATTTGTAGTTAACCTATACAGCAAACTAAATTTCTGTCACCGTAAGCATCATCAATTTTGCTAACTGTAGGCCAATATTTATCATCATAAGGCATTGGAAACGCAGCTTTTTCACGACTATATGGTTTGTCCCAATTATCAGCACAAACAACACCCATAGTATGTGGGGCGTTTTTAATAACATTATTAACTCTGTCAGCTTTGCCATCTTCAATCTCCCTGATTTCTTCTCGGATAGAAATTAAAGCATCACACAAACGGTCAAGTTCGCCAAGAGGTTCACTTTCAGTGGGTTCAACCATTAGAGTGCCATGAACCGGAAAAGCAACCGTTGGAGCATGGAAACCGTAATCCATTAATCTTTTGGCTATTTCACCAACCAAAACTCCCGATGATTTTTCAAATTCATTACAATCCAAAATCATTTCATGAGCACACATGCCTTGAGCACCGGTATATAATATTTTATAATGTCCTTCAAGTCTTTTTCGTATATAGTTGGCATTAAGGATAGCATATTTGGTAGCTTCTGTCATCCCATAACCACCCAACATTTTCATATATCCAAACGTAATCGGCAATAAGTAAGCACTTCCGTAAGGTGCAGAAGCCACTTGTCCGCCTTCTTTTCCTCCTGTGGATACAATAACATGATTTGGGAGAAAATCAACCAGCTTTTCTGAAACCGCAATCGGTCCTACTCCGGGGCCGCCACCACCATGAGGCATGGCAAATGTTTTGTGAAGATTCAGGTGACAAACATCAGCCCCTATATAACCGGGAGCAGTTAACCCTACCTGAGCATTCATATTGGCTCCGTCCATATAAACCAGACCCCCATTATCATGAATAATTTTAACAATATCTAAAATAGATTCTTCAAAAACACCGTGAGTTGAAGGATACGTAATCATTAAACAAGAGAGATTGTCTTTATATTGTTCAGCCTTGGCTTTGAGGTCTGCCACATCAACTTCTCCTTGTGGCGTAGAATTGACAACTACTATTTGATTACCTGCTTTTGCAGAAGAGGCAGGATTGGTTCCATGAGCGGAAGCTGGGATAAGACAAATGTTGCGATGACTCTCTCCACGGCTGTGATGATATTTTCTTATTACGGTCAAACCGGCATATTCACCAGCTGCCCCTGAGTTGGGTTGGAAAGAAATAGCCTTGAACCCTGAAATCTTGCAAAGCCATTCACTCATTTCACTAATCATTTCCAGATATCCCTCTGCCTGATCTTTTGGAACATAAGGATGTATTGCCCCGGCTTCCGGCCAGCTTAGAGGAAGCATTTCGGCAGCAGCGTTCAGCTTCATGGTACAAGATCCCAGTGGAATCATTGCCCTGTTTAATGACAAGTCTTTTAGTTCCAGTTTTTTCATATAACGCATCATCTCTGTTTCTGAATGATATTTTGTGAAAATATCCTGTTGCATAAAGAGAGATTTTCTTTCAAATTGAGAAGGAATAGTGGTTGGGCAGGCACAATTACAAACAAATGGAGTAAAATCCTTGTTGGCAGCTTTTGCCAAAATACTTAATATCAAATTAACATCTTCCAAAACAACGGTTTCATCCAAAGAAATAGTAAAACAAGTGTCACACCAATAACAAAAGTTAACTTTATTTTCCAATGCAATTCTTTTAACATCTTCAATTTTAACCCCTTGAGGAACTTCAAAACAAAGAGTATCAAAATAGTGTTTATTGTATTGTTTATAACCATATTTAGCAGCTTCTTTTTCAAGAACACCTGTCAATATATTAATTTTTCTTGCAATCTCTTTTAAGCCGGAAGCCCCATGCCACATACCATAAAAGCCTGACATAATAGCCACCAAAGCAGTGGCAGTACAAATATTGGAAGTAGCCCGTTCTCTCTTAATATGCTGTTCACGTGTTTGCAATGCCATACGAAAAGCTTTATTTCCTTGGGCATCAATGGTAATTCCAATGATACGACCGGGCATTTGTCTTTTGAAATCTTCTTTACAGGCAAAAAATCCGGCAGCAGGTCCGCCGTATCCCATTGGAATACCAAAACGCTGTGTGTTTCCCATTACGCAGTCTGCGCCCCATTCTCCCGGAGGGGTGAGCATGGTTAATGCCATCAGATCACAGGCAACTCCCACAAAAATATTATGTGATTTAGCCTTGGCAACAAATTCAGAATAATCGTGAATAGCACCATGCTGGTTCGGATATTGAACCATAGCCCCAAAAAAGCTATTGTCTAACTCAATTTCGTCTGCTTTTCCAATCACAAGTTCTATTCCTAACGGAGCTGCATTGGTCTTCATGACTGCAACCGAAGTGGTCAGGACATCCTCTGAAACAAAATATTTACATACTTGATTTTTAACAGCTTCACGACTTCTGCTATTAAAGAACATCAACATCATCTCTCCTGCTGCAGTAGCTTCGTCTAATAAAGAGGCATTGGACACAGGCATTCCGGTTAAACTTGAAATCATGGTCTGATAATTTAACAATGCCTCAAGACGACCTTGTGATATTTCAGCCTGATAGGGGGTATAAGATGTGTACCAACCCGGATTTTCAAAAATGTTTCTTAAAATGACAGCAGGCGTATGGGTGTTATAAAAGCCCATGCCGATATAAGACTTATAAAGCTTATTTTTTGATAATAAAGCCTTTACATAAGATAAATATTCATATTCAGACATTCCTTCAGGAAGGTCAAGTGGGTTTTTAAAACGAATAGTCTGAGGAAGAGTTTTGTCAATTAATTCATCCATTGATTTAACACCGATTGTTTGCAACATTTTTGCCACATCCTCTGTGCCGGGGCCGTTGTGTCTTTTTGTAAATTCGTTTTTCATCATATTGATTTATATTTAATTATGTTCAACGTTTGGTTTCTTTTTTACAAATGCAAAAGTAAATAAATTTATGATATTATTTTTTATTCCCAATAGAAACTCATAAAAGAGAAGAGCAAATATTTATTTTTTGGTTTTTTCTTCCAAAATTAAGTCATGTTTTTTTAAACAAAAAGGATCTCAAAATATAATTTGCTGATAATCAATGAGAAAAAATTTTTCTCAACTAAACCAACATATCTTTTAACGCTTTACTTTTGCGGTGTACTATTTCACTAATACACTATAACAATATAAACCAAAAATAAACAATTATGATTAATCTAACCAACATTCATTTTGGCTATTCAAAAAAGCGAATGCTTTTTTCCGAATTGAACCTGAATTTGACCCCTGGGCATATTTATGGCCTCTTAGGCAAAAATGGGGCAGGAAAGACCACTCTTTTAAAAATTATTTCGGGCTTACTCTTTTCACAAAATGGCACATCCAACGTCATGGGAAAAAGGCCCGAACTCAGAGACCCCGACATTTTAAAAGAGATTTATTTTCTTCCCGAAGAGATGTATATTCCTCATCTCAAAATCAGAAATTATGCGAAGGTCTATTCCCCATTTTATCCATCTTTTAGCATGGAGGAGTTTAACAAATATTTGGATGAATTTGAAGTCAATGATCGGGAACAGTATGCCGACAAGCTTTCTCACGGGCAGCAGAAAAAATTACTGATTTCGTTTGCGCTTGCGACCAACACGCGAATTCTATTACTTGATGAACCTACTAACGGGCTTGATATTCCATCCAAAAGCATTTTCCGCAGAGTGATGGCATCTTCAACCAACGAAGATCGACTTGTCATCATTTCCACACATCAGGTTCGAGATTTACACAGCCTTATTGACTCCGTGATAATTTTAGACAACGGGGAAATAATCTTTAACCAACCTTCAGAAATAATTACTGAAAAACTTGTTTTTAAAGTTGAAGACAATGATGTTGACTTAAAATCGGTTTTATACTCTGAAGACAATGTCCGAGGCCTTTTAGTGGTCAAAGAAAATAGCGAGCATTTAGAAAGCAAACTTGATATTGAATTGCTTTTTAATGCCATTGTTGCAAACAAGAAAAGAATAAAAGAGATTTTTGAATCTTAAATAAATAATCAAATAAAAAATAATATCATGAGTACTATTTCATTAAATCGAATACAATATCTGTTTTCAAAATACTTTATTGAAAATTGGAAAAGGGATTTATCAAACTTTCTGATTTTGTTTATCATCGCCGGATTTTCCGGGTATCAGCATGATGCTTCATTGTCCTTAATTATCTTTGTGATACTTGCTTTTATGTATGCCGGACGTGTTTTTGGCATGTTTAGTTACAAACCCAAGGGTATGAATTATCTTTTAATTCCTGCCTCAACCGCTGAAAAAACAATAGTAAATTTAATTTTGGTTAATGTTTATTATCTGGCTGCATTATTATTTAGTTATATGTTAGGGGTTATTTTTGGAAATCTGCTTTATTCTTTTGTTCACAACTACTCTTTTACCTGGGATTTTGTGAAACAAGCAATTTCTTTTGATTATACAACCTTTCTTCCGCTTCTTCTTTGTGAATCAATGTTGATATTTGGGTCCATATATTTTAAAAGAAAAGCCGTCATTAAAACATTCTTATTTTTGTTTTGCTTTGGTCTGTTAATTATGATAGTAGATTCAAGTCTGGTATATTTTTTGACAGAAAATCACTCTATTCCATTCTCGACAAGCAACTTATATATGGAAACAAGTGTTACTGCAGAAAACAGCTTTTTTAACCAATACGGGACGCTCTTGTTTACTGTTTCATCCATTTTCTTTATATTATTTTTCTGGGTGTTGAGTTTTTTAAGATTAAAAGAAACGGAGGTTTAACATGGATTTCAAAGAAACACAATCTATCTATTTACAGATTGCCGATTGGGTTTGTGAGCAAATACTCACCAACCGATGGAAGATTGGCGAGCGAGTGATGTCGATACGCGAACTCGGCGGATTTCTTGAAGTAAACCCCAACACGGTTTTGAGAACGTATGATTTTTTACAAACCATGGAAATTATCATAAACAAAAGAGGTGTGGGTTATTTTGTTGCAGAAGATGCAACAGAGAAGATTATTACTTTTCGCAAGAATCGTTTTATCAAAGAAGATCTACCTCATCTATTTAAAAATATGCGGTTGCTTAAAATTGATATTCAAGAGATTGAAAAACGGTATAATGAATTTAATAAATAAAAATAAGATCCAATGAAAAAATATACAAATAAAATATTGCTTATTACAGCAGCTATCATATTGATTGTTAATGTTGTATTTGTGTCTATCGCAATACAAAAATATAAAAACGGCACATTATATGAGTGGTTTGGAAACATTTCCGTGCAGGAAAAATGCTCTACCAATGGCATTATTTATCAGGAAAATCCCACAGATACCGTTTCTCAGATTATTATAAATGAGTCTGTTAATGATGAATCTGATACAACCATTGACAAGGTTATGATAAATATAAGATAAGCCAACCTATTCAAAATTAAAGAGACAGTCATTGTGTAAATGGCTGTCTCTTTTTATTTATTAAACACAAGTTATTTAATATTCTCGGGTTTATATTTATACTTGAAAACCAGTCCGAAGACGATGGCAACCACCAAAGCATATCCCGCAAAGATAAACCAGGCTGTGGGCCAGCTTGGGTCCGGGGATTTGTAAACAAATTTATCTACTACAAAACCGGCCGCATAGGAGCCAAAAGTAGCCCCAAAACCATTGGTCATTATCATAAAGAGTCCCTGAGCACTGGAGCGTATTGATGGATTCGTCTCTTTGTTTACGAAAAGAGAGCCGGAAATGTTGAAAAAGTCAAAAGCCACTCCATACACAATCATGGAAAGAATAAACATCCAAACGCCTGTTCCGGGGTTTCCTACACCAAAGAGACCAAAACGGAGCACCCAGGCAAACATACTGATTAACATAACTTTTTTAATTCCAAATTTTTTCAAGAAAAAGGGAATTAATAATATACAGAGGGTTTCTGAAATTTGAGACAGGGAAATCAGAGCATTGGCATGTTTTACTCCGAAAGTATCTGCATATTGAGGTATTTCGGCAAAGCTTGTAATGTAGGGATTGGCAAAAGCGTTGGTAACTTGTAGCGCAGCTCCGAGCAACATAGAGAAAATAAAAAAGAGAGCCATCTTTTTTTCCTTAAACAAAGAAAATGCTCTTAATCCCATGGCATCAATAAAAGATTTTTTGCCATCAACTTTAGTGACGGGGCAATGAGGAAGAGTCATGGCATATATTCCCAGCATAAAAGAAATGGCAGCCGAAAGATAAAGCTGATTGTGATTGGTCGAAAACCCCGCAAAATCTACAATAAGCATCGAACAGATGAATCCGACAGTTCCAAAAACACGAATAGGAGGAAAGTCTTTTACGGTATCAAAACCATGTTTTTCAAGGGCATTAAAAGCAACAGAATTGGAGAGCGCAATGGTGGGCATATAAAACAAAACAGCCAGAAACATCACCGGATAAAGCGTAGCATAGGTGGTCTGAGTAGCAGCCAATATCAGAAAAACGGCTCCCAGAATATGACAAACTCCCAACAGAATTTGGGCAGGAACCCATCTGTCGGCAATAATACCCATAACTCCGGGCATAAAAAGGGAAGTAATTCCCATAATGGCAAAGAAACTTCCAATCTGGACTCCTTCAAAATGCAAACTTCCGAAAAGATAAGTTCCCAAGGAGATCAGCCACGCCCCCCAGATCGCATACTGGAGAAAATTCATGATAATTAATCGAAATTTAAGACTCATTTGTAGTGTTTTTATGTTATTATTTTACTCTAAAATCAAAAAACTTTTCATTTTCAACAAACCCCTGAAGCCGATCATTTATTTTAACGCTTCCCACTCCTTTTGGAGTTCCGGTAAAAATAATATCTCCCATCTTTAAGGTCATAAATTGAGAAACATAAGTAATAATCCGATCAATAGAAAAAACCATCTCTTTACTATTTCCTTCCTGAACAACCTGATCATTAAGAAGCATCTTAAAATTTATATTGGAAATATCAAAAAACTGATTTTTATTGACAAATCTTCCAATAATTGCGGAATGGTCAAAAGCTTTGGCAATTTCCCAGGGATTACCATTTTTTATACATTCTCTTTGAAGATCCCTGGCAGTAAAATCAACCCCAAGTCCTATTTCTTCATAATAGGTATGGGCAAATTTTTCTTTTATATACTTACCTACTTTATTAATACGCACTAAAAGTTCTGTTTCATAATGAACCTCCTGTGAAAATTCGGGAAGGAAAAAAGGGCGGTTTCTGGTTACAACCGCCGTATCGGGTTTAAGAAAAAAAACAGGAACTTCGGGAACCTGATTATCAAATTCGCGGATATGACTCAGATAATTTCTTCCGACACAAATAATTTTCATGCAATTCTGTTAAAAAGTCACCCCGAAGACAAAATCGATACTTCCCAAATTGCCTTTTTCTTTGATATTGCCATAATACTCGTTCAAAGCTTTTCCGCTGAAGAAGTTGGTAAAAGTGTAATTATAGTTGATAAAGAAGTTCGCCCTAAAATCATCCTTAATAATGTATTCAACCCCAACTCCAACGTAAACAGATTCTTTGAAAAACAGTAACTCTTTATAATTCACTTTTTTAGGATCTACTATGTCACGGTCTCCAATTTTACATTGGTCTAATTTTTTTCCTTTCAATAAAAAACCGTGAGAAAGGCCGAAATTACCGGCAAACACAAAATTTTTAAAGCTGGGAGTTTTTAATTTTATTCCTGTTGGAATAATCAGGTAGGTTGCACTGTAAGATCTGTTCATTAATACCGAATAGGTATTGGAATCCAGAATGGTATTATCCATAAATTTTAATTTGCCCCCGTTATGACTAAAGAATAAACCTGTACTAAAATAATAGTTGGCTTGTTTGGTAAAATTAATGTCAACAGGTATTCCGTATTTCGCTCCGATTTTTATTCCATCCCCCTGATAGTTCTCTGTTTTGGGAGATAGCCAATCAATAGAAGGGCCAAAAGATAGCCCGACGGCAACGCGTCTTCCGGCAGGATTGGTGCTTTGTGCCCAAAGGGAAGCCCCAATAATGATCAAAAAAATTGTCAAATAAAGTTTTTTCATTTTATGTAATTTTAATTGAAAATTAGGATTAAAAGAGTTTTTGTTGTTCCGGCAATTTCATTTTTCCAAGATGTTGATAAGCAGCTTCTGTTGCCTCTCTTCCACGGGGAGTACGCATCAGATAACCCTCCTGAATAAGAAAAGGTTCATACACTTCTTCAATAGTGCCGGCATCTTCGGCTACAGCAGTAGCAATAGTAGTAATTCCGACGGGGCCTCCTTTAAATTTATCAATGATGGTAGTCAAAATTTTGTTATCCATTTCATCCAATCCATGTTTATCCACATTTAAGGCGGCGAGGGCTATTTGGGTAATTTCATAGTCAATAGTTCCATTCCCCTTAATTTGGGCAAAATCACGAACTCGCCTCAACAAAAGATTGGCAATACGTGGAGTTCCCCTACTCCTACGAGCAATTTCATAAGCGGCGTTATCCAATATTTTGATATGAAGAATCCCGGCTGCTCGTTTTATAATTCTGGTTAGGGTTTCGGCATCATAATATTGCAATCGCAGGTTAATGCCAAAGCGCGATCTGAGCGGGGCTGTGAGTAAACCGGAGCGGGTAGTGGCCCCAATCAGCGTGAAAGGGTTCAGAGAAATTTGAACGCTTCTGGCATTTGGACCGGTATCAATCATGATGTCTATTTTGTAATCTTCCATGGCAGAATAGAGATACTCTTCCACCACTGGAGACAGTCGGTGTATTTCATCAATAAAAAGGACATCATTTGTTTCAAGATTGGTCAGAAGGCCCGCCAATTCGCCCGGTTTATCAATAACCGGACCGGAGGTCACTTTAAGATTTACCCCCATCTCATTGGCAACAATATGGGATAAAGTAGTTTTACCCAACCCCGGAGGCCCATGAAGCAAAACATGGTCTAAAGCTTCTCCTCTTCCCTTAGCTGCCTTAACAAAAATGATAATATTATCAATTACCTGTTCCTGTCCAAAGAAATTGTCAAAGTCGGCAGGCCGAATCATTTGCTCAAATTCTTTTTCTGCCGCCGACATTCTGGTTTTAGAAGGATCGAGGTTTGAATTTACCATACTTTATTTTTTGATTTTATCCAATTTGTTTAATTCATCTATTGCAGGCATAAAATCGGGATTAATTTTTCTGCAATACAAAAAATCTTGTCTGGCATTATCATATTGTTTCAGGTAGGTAAAAGCGATGCCTCTATTACAAATGGCATTGACAAAAGTTGAATCCACCTCAATAGCTTTTGTAAAACAAGAAACAGCCTGATCATATTTATCTTCATAAACAAGATATACATAACCCAGATTATTCAGCGCATTGGCATTGTCGGGGTCTATCTGGAGCAATATTTTATACTGCAAAATAGCATTATCTTTATCTCCGAGGTCTTGATACAATTTGGCCAGGTTATAATTAATTTCTATATCATTGGGATCTACCTGAAGGGCATTTTGATAATAATTAACAGCAATGGGATTTAACTTTTGCTGATAATAGTAGCCAAGTTCAAGATAGGCCTTTTTCTCCTTTGGATCCTGATCAATAACCAGTTGGAGCATTCTCAGATAGCCGGTAGTATCTTTCACATCTTTCAGGGCAAAAGCTCTTATCAGATGCGCTTTCGGGTTATGAGGTTTCAAAGCAATTGCTTCGTCAAGAGTCTTGTTGCATTCATCAAGCATTTTAAGGTGAAAATAGAGTTCTGCCAGCTTAAGTCGTGCTTCGTTATTTTTTGAATCAATAGCAATGGCTTTTTGAAGCATTTCTTCTGTCAAATCGGTCTCTTTTTTTGCAAAATAGATGTCAGAGAGAAGAATATAATAGCCGGCATTCTTGCTGTTTAGTTTAACACTTTGAAGAGCATCGCTTAACGCTTCCTCAATAAAACCTTTGTTGTAATAATAGGAAGCACGCTTGAAATAAGCATCTGGGTCATTGGGATTATCATCAATAAGTTTACATAAACTGACTAATTCCTTCGGCATTCCTTGATATTTTTTGTCAACACTATCTTTACAGGAAAAGGTAATCAATGACAAGAAAGCCAACAAACAAATTGCAATAATTTTTTTCATATTCATACTTTTACCCAAGGGGTTAAAAGGAGTTGTTATTTAGTAAGAGATTCCATCACTTTAGCTTCCAGCTCATCAGCCAAATCGGGATTATCAGACAGTAGTTGTTTAACAGCCTCTCGTCCCTGTGCCAGCTTAGAATCGCCGTAAGAAAACCACGAACCGGCTTTTTTGATGATATTGTTTTCAACACCGATATCGATGATTTCACCGGCTTTAGAAATCCCTTCCCCAAAAAGAATGTCAAATTCAGCCTGGCGGAATGGAGGAGCGACTTTATTTTTCACCACTTTAACACGAACGCGATTTCCCGAAGCCAAATCCCCATCTTTCAATTGAGAAAGTCTTCTGATATCAAGTCTGACGGAAGCATAGAATTTAAGAGCATTTCCACCGGTTGTAGTTTCAGGGTTGCCGAAGATAACTCCGATTTTATCGCGCAACTGATTAATAAAAATACAGCAGCAACCGGTTTTGCTGATAGTAGCTGTCAACTTACGTAAAGCCTGCGACATAAGTCGTGCCTGAAGTCCCATTTTAGAATCTCCCATATCCCCTTCAATTTCGCTTTTAGGGGTAAGTGCTGCTACAGAATCTATAACAATTACATCAATAGCACCGGAGCGGATGAGGTTATCTACAATCTCGAGTGCTTGTTCGCCATTGTCAGGCTGAGAAATAAGCAGGTCGGCAGTATTAATCCCTAATTTTTCTGCATAAGTGCGATCAAAAGCATGTTCGGCATCAATAAAGGCAGCAATTCCGCCCGTTTTCTGTGACTCAGCTATTACATGGAGAGCCAAAGTGGTTTTACCGGAAGATTCAGGGCCGAAGATTTCAATAACCCTGCCTTTCGGCAAGCCGCCAATACCAAGAGCCGCATTGAGTCCAATGGACCCGGTTGAGATAAACTCAATATTTTCTATCGGGGAATCCCCCAATTTCATGATTGCTCCTTTACCAAAGGTTTTTTCAAGTTTTTCAAGAGTTGAATTGAGTACTTTGAGTTTTTCGGAATTCATTTTTTCTTTTTCCATAACAGATTTTATTAGGTTAAACAATGGACAAAAGTACAATTTTTTTAAACACCTATTACCACCGGGCTCTAATTTGCAAATATATATTCACTGTTTTTTGGCAAAGTTATTTCACAACATAAAATTAAAGAGAAAATCTTTTTGCTCAGATTGCTCAATATAATTTGAACAACCATTATGATTAAAAAGCATTCTTTCCGGTTTTTTTACCCATTATTTTAAGTTTTCAATTTCATAGTTAACAAATAAAATTTCATAGCTAATAAATTTCAATTTCATAGAGGCTGTCTCAAAATAGAAAACATTTAAAATCTTTATAATCAACAGAATAAAGTTGATAACTTTTAATAATTTTCTATCAATCATATGGTTAAAAATGTTATTTTTAATCATGAAAATAAATAAAATTAAATTTAAAGAATATCAGC
>JAGVVH010000481.1 GCA_019135895.1 Bacteroidota bacterium
AACAAGAAATAAAGATTCTTTATGTAGCTCCAGAGAGATTTAGTGATATAAAATTTACACAATTGTTAAAAATGACAAATAATATTGATTTATTTGCAGTTGATGAAAGTCATTGTATAAGTACGCAAGGTCATGATTTTCGTCCAAGCTATAGAATGTTAACTGAAGTTACAAACTATTTGAAACCCAAACAGATAGTAGCTTTAACAGCTACAGCTACAAAAAGAGTTCAAAAAGATATTTGTAAACAATTAAATATTGAAAATGCTAAGAAATATATAACTGGTTTTTACCGGCCAGATCTATCATTGATCGTTAAAACTTGTAATTCATCATCTAAAATAGATCATATTATAAAAAGAACTAGTCAATTTGTACACATGGGTCTAACGACTGGAATTATATATTCACCCACACGAAAATTAGCTGAAGATATTCATTATAAATTAACAAAAGAAAATATTAATACAACACTATATCATGCTGGATTATCGGATAGTGTTCGTGAAACCACTCAAACTAAATGGTTTAAAGATGGTGGAATTATTGTAGCCACAATTGCATTCGGTATGGGTATTGATAAACCAGATGTAAGATTTATTCTTCACGCTGGATTACCAGCAAGCTTAGAGAATTATTATCAAGAAATCGGAAGAGCTTCTCGCGATGGAAAGGGTGCAAAATGTGTCATATTTTTTGATCAGGGAAAAGACATTGATTTACAAAAATTCTTTATAGAAATGTCGTATCCCCCATCACAAGCTATTAGAGATTTCTGGGATTGGTGTTGTAATGAAGCTGATAAAAATAATATGATTTTAAAAACTCAGAAAGAGATGAGTAGTGAATGTAAGAGTTTTATGAAAGATTTTTACGTAGGTGGATGTGTAGCAAAATTACGTGAAAATGAATTCATAGAAACTATAGCTAATGGAAAATACAAAATTAATATAGATAAAGATCTTGATAAAGATTTTGATTTTGTGAAATTAGAAATTAATAGAAGAATTAGATTCGATACTCTTTATGAAATGTCTGATTTTGTAAATAATTCAAGATCTTGCCGGATGGTACAGATATTGAAATATTTTGAAGATAATTTGAATCTTAAAGAGTGTGGAAGATGTGATGTTTGTATTGGGAAGATGCTAAAAACTAGACCAGTTTAAAAAAGGAAAAAACTATGCAAATAGATTATGGTTTTCGATATAGTAATACTCTTTATCTAAATTTTAAAATTCCATTCGGTATTACAAGTTATGGATTTGAAACTGATAATGAATTAAAAGAATTTTATAAAAGATCCGGACGATTTGGAAATTGAAATTCATGGAATAGATCAAGAACAATTTAAAGACAGTTCAATTCAAGAACTTAATGAAAAATTAACAAAATTATGTGAAGATAATCAAATTAAAATTGAATAAGGGAGGCAAATAAGCTTGAAAACAATTATCACACAGATTATAGTTACGGTACAAGGGGAAGGTCCGACCGCTGGAACACCAGTGTTACTTATTAGAACTGGTAATTGCAACTTAGATTGCTCTTTTTGCGATACCAAGTGGTCCAATAATGTAAAATCTAAAGAAATTAAAAAATTCAGTAATCGAAATAAAAAATTACCATTTATTGTAGATGAAAACACAATAGATGATTTTATAAATTATCTCAACGATAATTTTCTAAATAAATTTAGAATAGACACCACACTTATTACTGGTGGTGAACCTTTAATGAATAAAGAATTTGTTGGGAGTTTAATTTATAATAAAGAAACAAATTTAAAAAATATTACGAGAATTGAAATAGAAACTAATGGAGTTTTATTAAATGATCCTAAAGATTATTTATTGTTCTTCCATTGGGATAAACAAATTCAATTGAATATTTCTCCGAAATTAGATCCTATGTATTATAGATCTGAAAAGATTAAAAATGTAGATGATATAATTTCGTTATTTGATAAAAATAGAATTGATTCATTTGAAAGAATTTTGAAAGATACTCCAACTACAATTGATTGGAAATTTGTTTATTCTAAATCGGCAGAAGCTGATATTGATTCGTTTATTACACAAGTTAGAAACGTCAATAATGTATATATTATGCCGCTTACACCGGATTATACAAAATATAAATCTGAAATGAAATTTTTAGAAGATTTTAGAAAATCCACTTATGATGCTCTTGAGTATTGTATGAAAAAAGGATATGTGCTTTCACCGAGAATGCATGTATGGGTTTTCAACAACTTTAGTCATCGTGATGAATATATTGATGTGATGAAGGGAAAAGAATGAAAGTATATCAAATACTAGCAACTTTGATAGTTGAAGATGAAGTCGACGATTCTAGAATTGGAGAGTTATGTAGAGAAAATATTGAAACAGCAGTTATGGAAGATTTCTGTATTTCTAATTGTATAACCAATTATGAATTAAAAGAAACAATTGATTATCCAGATATTCCACCTTCCGAAAAAGATCCAGACGGAGAAAAATATGATAAATGGATGGATAAATCACAAGAAGTAATTGAACGAATAATGGTAGAAATGAGAAATCCGTAAAATTGGAGAAGTAAACTACCCGGCGACAGAATTACGATAACTTAAAGAAGTTGAAGTATCGTAATTCTGCTCACGCGGGTTTTCCTAGCCGGAGTATATTATAAAATTAAAAACCTTCTTAAAGAAGTATCAATTTTGTTATCCGATCAAGTATTTTCTCATGACAAATTTAATAAGTTATTCAAAGAATATGTTGAATTTTGGGAAGCATATAAAGAAAATTAAAAAATTATTTATCGGCAAGATCTAGTTTAAGATCTTGCCGATAAAAATCTTTTTGGAGGCAGAATGTTAGACGAACAAACAACAAAATCGTTAATCAAAAAAATGTTTGAAAAACAAGATGAATTAAATATTCATACAAATGGTAGTGATTGGCGAAATAAAAATCTTAACTGGCGAAGAGCTATTTGGACAGAATGCGCAGAATTATTAGATTATACAAACTGGAAATGGTGGCGTAAACAAGATATAAGTATAAAAGATATTGAAATGGAATTGATTGACACGTGGCATTTCTTAATGAGCGACATAATGGTTAATAATTCAATTGATTCCTGTACAGAAAATGTTTATTACAAATTTAAAAATAGTTTTGAAACATTCCAAGAAACCAAAATGTCTAGAATTCAAGAATATGCAGAAGAACTTGTAAGAGAATCTTTAACATCTCATCAGTCAATGGTTCATAGATTTGTGATGTTATGTGGTGCAATTGGTCCACAAATGAATATTGATGGAATATACAAGCTCTATATGGGGAAAAACGTTCTCAATAAATTTAGACAAGACAATGGTTATAAACAAAAAACTTATCAAAAGATTTGGGATGGTCAAGAGGATAATGTATATTTGATGGATATTATTCGTCAAATTTTACCAACAAATGAAGTCTTTGAAGATTTAGTTTACGAATGTTTAAATGAGAAATATAAGAAAGTTATAAGTAATTCTATTAAATAAAGGTGTAGTTATGATTTCTTTACAAAACTACTTTATCGAACCAAATTATGATATTTTAATTGAAACAAATATTGATCAATTATTTGGAATATTTGATAAACAACTTGGAAAAATAGACAATAACAAAATATTCGATCAAATAATTGAAAAACTAATGGTTCAACAACATATTGAATATTACGAGTATGAATCTGATGATTCTGCTCTTAAAAATGTCAAAGGTCGCTGGGGTATTGATCCTAAAACTAAAAATTATTATATAACAATTGAAATTCCAAAATCAATAAACCAAATTAAACTAAATAAACAAATCAGTAGAAGTATTTTACACGAGCTCCTGCACGTCTTAAATGATCAAAAAATACCAACCTTTGTTACTAAAAAAACTAATAATAAAAGCAAAAGATTCAACACTAGAAACTCTGTAAATCCAAATACATATAATTTTAATAACGTAACAGATAGTGATTTAGTAAAATATTTAGAATATGTGACTCATATTAGAGAAAAAGCTAATTTTGCATTTACTATAGCTTTATCTTGTTATTTTGATATGAACAATAAATCCCCATATGATATTTTTACAGATAACTATGAAAAGATTAAAGATTATTATACTGGACAAATTGATACAACAACATTCAATAATTATATAGCAGAACAAAAACTAGACGCGATAGAATTATTTTCTATGCAGTATGCGATGTTTCATCTCGGCCAGAGACGATATATCAATCAAGTATATTCAATTTTAAGATTAAGTATCAAATATTGGAAGAGGTTAAATAGTCTTTTGGGAGAGCCTTATGGAAACTAGAAAATTTATAAAAGTTTCAGACATGATCATTTCTAATAAATTTCACGAAACACTAAAAGATAGTAAAGATCCATTTTATGAATATTTTTGTAGAAGTATTGAAAATATGTTTCCTAACGAGTTTGAAGTTTTAAGCGAAACAATCCGATCAGATTTTAATGATATTGGAGGAAATAATTTATTATGAGATTAGAGCTATTAGATATTAATGATTTTGTTCTAAAGAAGAATCTTAAACCAGTCACAACTGTTCGCTTATACGAGAAAGTTGGCAAGACGGAGCCCGCTGGTTTGTTCTCGGAAGAAATTTTTGGGAAATTCGGAAGTGCAGAACGAAGAAGAAATTTTGCATATATAAATTTAAAAGTTACAATTATACACCCAGAGGCATATTCTATTGTTACTGGTTTGGATGCTTCAGTATCTAAACTTTTAACTAATAAAGCAAAATACGTTATAACTAAAGAAGGATTATTAGTCGAAGATCCAGAAAAGGGTTCGTCTGGGATAACATTTTTTATAAACAACTACAAGAAAATAGATATTGATAAGTTCAAAAAGACCAAACCAAAAAATGTTAAATTTTTAAAGAGCAATAAAGAAAAAATATTTATTGATAAATATTTAATCTTACCAGCTGGAATTAGAGATCTTGCCGTATCAAAAACATCAAAACAAACAATCGTAAATTTCTCTGATCTTTCAGAATTATATGGAACTCTTGTTCGTCATACAAATGCTTTGGGATCTGATGTTAAAAATTTACCAGAAGAGATTATAATTCCTATTACCGAACAGATTCAGAAAACAGTTCTAGAGATTAATAATTGGATCAAAAATAGACTTAAAGGAAAATCTGGATTAATCAGAGGTGGATTACTTAAAAAAGTAATAGATTATTCTGGAAGATTAGTTATCACAACTGATCATACATTACCTCTAGGAACAGTCGGATTGCCTTGGACAGTTGTTCTAAAATTATATGAACCATTTGCCATAAATTACATTTTGAAGAAAGATAAAAACGCTTTATCATCTATTCAATTTATGTTGAAAATGGATGCTCCACCAGATGTTAGTGATTTAAAAAGATTGTTTAAAGCTGCAATCGATAAACCAGAATTAATTCCAGTAGACATGGTTGATTATTTTATGCATGTTGCGAATGATATTGTAAAAGATAAATGTGTTCTTTATAAGCGTGACCCAGTGAACTCCAGGTCAAGCTGGCTCGCTGGAAGCGTCAGAGTAGATAGAGATGGTGTAAGTATGATGCTCAATCCCTTTGATTTAGAAAGAACAGGTGGCGACCACGATAAAACATTGTCGCTTTCTAGAGTAATCTAGATCGAATAATCCGGTGAATTCGGTGGAACTCCTACCAAAATTCTTTTAGAATGTTGGGGACAATACCGAGCCAAGCTTCGGATGTCTTAATAGACAACCGTTGAAGGTGTAACGACTATCCCGAAAGGGAGTACACAATAAGCATTGTGGAAGCGCCGGACATCCTAAACAAGGATGATGATATAGTCTGATCTCCCGAGTAATTGGGAGTTCTTCTTCGGAAGAAGATAAGAAGTAGCGACTCTTATCAAACGCTAATGGGTGACGCAATGTGCGTTGTCGCGCTCTTTACAAAAGAGGCACAACAAGAAGCAAAGGAAAAAATGCATCCAGTATTCGCAGAATCAATGTGGACAGATGTTACATCAGCAGCAACTAGTCCATATAAAATAAAATTAGATGCAGCAACAGCAATCTATGCCGCTACTAAATAAATATATTTTGTGGAGTATTTATTATGAAAAATAAAAGAATTAGAATAAATGAATCTGTGTTTACATCACTTAATAATAGAAACGTTAATTATAATGTAAATATAAATCCAAGTATGAGCAATCCAAGAATTATTTCAAATGATCCAAATGCATTTAAAACTCCATTTGGAACAAAATCTGTATTCTCTTTTGTTGATCATTGTGCTGAACTTCGTCCATGGCAACAAAACATCTCAAATCAATTAACCCAAACAAATAATGATTTTTATCTTATGGCTCAACCAGGTGGTGGAAAAACAGCACCAATTGTGTGTTATTGGGTTAATAATATCTTGGGGTTAAGTACTAGACCAAGTCCTTATAATCACCAACAACAAACAACTATTTTAAGAGATATTAATAAATTAATTCAATTATTAACGAATCCACAAGATATAGATCAAATTATCTGGTTAGCTCCAATTCAAGCACTTAATAATAATATTGAAATAGAATATACTGAGAGATTTATAGGTGGAATAATTATTCAGTTCTTAAATAGATTTGTGGAATTAAGTAAAAATAATGAAATAATATTGAATGTTTTCCCAACTCCAAATACATCAATTATAAGTGCAATTAGAGGAATGGGCAATAATTCCAGAGAAACAAATCTTTCTGAACAATTAATTAATATGATACAAAGTCCAGACCAAAATGCTCCAAATCCAACAGATTCTATGACTGGTCAACCGATACTAGATCAAAATGGTCAACCATTACAAAATCCAATTCGAAATCATCAATATGTTCCAAGCAATTATACAGAAACTTTTAGACAGCAACTTGGAGAACTTGTAAAACAATTTGCTAGAAAATGTTTAGTTGGTATTAGACAAGAAAATACAGATACCCATTTGATAACTGGTACAAATTATCCAAAACCCTTTGTTGGATGTATCTACGAATCAGTAAGTTCAATTATTGATAATCCAAATTATAATAAGTTGCGATTGATTGTATGTGATGAAGCACAACGATTACAAGGTTCCTCGGATCATGATGATGTGAGAAGAGCAAAACAAATTGCAAATAGTATGCATACATTTTTAATGAATAATAATACAAAATCTGCTAAAATGGTTATGTTAACAGGAACAGTTCATCCAAATACAGCCAAAAACATGATGCATTTTTTAAATGCAACTTATAATAGAAAATTTAAACCTGAAACCTTGGTTGTATCTCCAGATAGAAACCCATCAAATATTAGTGTCTTCCCGATGACAAGATTATCGGACAAATACACACAATTAAGAATTATTAATAATATTCTTCGTCGCGGTGAAAAGAGAGTTGCGTTTATAATTTTTGGAAAAGAAAAAATTAATGATCTTGTAGATGCCCTCGCACCCTCTGAAAGTGGATACATTCCAACTAATCGTCCTCTCTCACAAAGTGGTACACGTTCTTTATATGGTAAACATAATATTAAAGAAATTATGGGCATGGGGCAAGATATTAATCACATATCTGATCCAAGATTACGAAGAGCAGCAAGTAATGGAATTGGATTCTTATATCGGCAAAAAGGAGAAATGGACGCTCAACATCAAAGAGATTCAATAATTGTTCAAAATCTTTTTATGGCTGGTAAGATTAAAGTATTATTATGTACAGATGCTATAAGAGAGGGACTCAATATTTCAATTGACACTATGTATATTCCTACAATTAAAAAACCTTCTGGGGAAGGAATGAAGCCAATGGAAATTGGTGGATTAGCACAATTAGTAGGTAGAGTTGGTAGACGAGAAGGAGTATCTGGAACTATATACACATCCCCAGAAGATGTATCATCAATTATGACTGCTTTAAGTGGAAATTTTGAAAATTATAAAGAACAGTCATTCGAATTTCCAGATAGTAAAGGAATGAATCCAGATAATCCAAAAGAGTATAGTAGATTTAGACAAATTGGAGCTAAATATAATAAACTAGAAGCTACTTTAAATTATTGGACTGGAATAATACGAGGAAGAGGATGAAAATAGCATTTACTGGAAGTCATGGAACAGGTAAAACAACGAGCGTATTTGAGTATGCTCATAAAATGAAATTAGAATTTCCAAATAAAAGAACTGGAATTTTTCATGAAAACGCGGCACGAGCTCCAAAAGGGCTATTTAATAAAAGTGGAACAGATCTTTCACAACTTTGGATATTCACAAATCAAATGCAAAATGAAATTGCTTTAGGATATGAGTATGATATTTTAATTTGTGATAGAACTGTATTCGATTCAATTGCGTACTCTATTTATATGAAATTTTATAATTTTGCTGAAAAAGCATTTCAACTTGCGATCGAATTTTTATCAACATATGATAAAATATATTTTAAAACAATTAAAAATAATGATTTTTGGTTTGATAGTAAACATCGAGAGACAGCTGACAAAGAATATCGATATAGAATTGAGGATATTCTTATGGAATTGTATAAAAGAGCTGGAATATTAAATACTGATAAATTTAAATTATTATAATTCTGATAATTTCAATTTTTATATAGAAATATTATCTGTGTAGATTTGGAGCTAGCGCCAAATCTTTTCAATTCCAATGGTTATTCCGTGGAATTGACGGTCGATGCCTGTTTCGGCAATCACGTAATCGAGGATCTTTCCGTTATAAAGATCTGGTCCATTCCCGTTAAGAGGGGTAGGGATGGTTGTGATATGATAGAATTAGAATGGGCGACACAGGTAGCCCTGCATAATTTAAAGACCATATGCGCTGCTAGTTTTAATGGTAAAATAGCTGTCTGGAGCACTCATGGTGGAATTAGATAATGACCAATCTAATGAAACCACATTTGCAACCCAGAACCGCAATCTGGTCAATTGTGTAGTCCATATGTGGCGGAAGATGAGGGTTCGAGTCCCTCGCGGCGTAGCTTATAAGAAGAAAGATTGCAAGAAAAAATCTTACACTCTTTAGAAATAAAACAAGGCGTCAAATCCACGCCTATCTACAAGACGCGGCCCAACGATCGTGGGAGAATCCGCTTGTAGAGAACTTATAAGGGATAGTAAAATAAAAGGTATCTGTGGCGGCAGATATCTTCATCTATAAGATGCTCCTCTTATAGATCAAAACGTTCAACTTGGGAAATCTTAAAATTCTCGAAAGAGAGCCATGACGGTTGACAAAAGTCAAAATTGAGAAAGTACGCAAGTTGGGGAATGGAGCTGGGTAGCAAAATGAGAAAGTTGGATCAGAGCAACCTCATTACCAAGAAATCATCTCTGATAAATGTATAGGACCACCAGTAATAGTCACCTATACGACTTCTAGCACACTTGGAGCTAGAAGGGGAATGACAATTCCTGTCCAAGCAGGGTGGTCGCTCTCTTCCACATAAAAGAGAGCATTTTTATTTTTTTATTTTTAGTTATAGAATGGGAGGAATTAATGTATTTTTCAAAACTTTATGAATACGAAGATATCAAATTTGAAAATAAGCATGTAAAGATCTTAAATGAAAAGAAAGAAATTATTTTTGAGGACAATATTGAATTTCCTATAAATTTTGACGACAATGCTGCTGCAATTGTAGCTAGTAGATATTTATGTAATAATTCCAAAAATAAAGAAACATCTATTAAACAAATGTTTAATAGAGTAAGCGACACGATAACAACTTGGGGATGTTATAATAAATATTTTGATTCTGATCCAGATCTTAAAAAAGCAGATGAATTTAATAGCAAATTAAGATATTATCAAATTCATAAATATTTCGCGTTTAACAGTCCCGTATATTTCAACGTAGGACTTCAAGAAGCTCCACAATCAAGTGCATGTTTTATTCTCAGTATTGAAGATAATATGGAATCAATTACTGAAGTAAGTAAACTTGAAGCCAAAATTTTCAAAAAAGGTTCTGGAGCTGGATCTAACTTAAGTGCACTTAGAAGCTCCAAAGAACCAGTGTCTGGTGGTGGAAAAGCAAGTGGTCCGGTCTCTTTTTTACGCTCTCATGATGTGCTCGCTGGAGTTGTTAAATGTATAACACAAGATAGTTACATATTTACAGAATATGGGTTAAATAAGATCGAAAATATTATAGATCCTTCAATTTCTGAAGGTTTTCACGAAATTGATACGATACGCATTACAGATGGTGATTATAATCTTAAAAAACCTTCAAAAATATTTGCAAGTGGAAAAGAAGAAAATATTCAAAAAATAAAATTGGACTATACAAAATTAGAATTAAAAGGAACAAAAGAGCATCCAGTTCTTGTATTGTCAAATAATTTTCAACTAGAATGGAAAAATTTAAAAGACATTGTTATAGGAGATTATGTTGCTGTTGGTCGAGGTTTTAATATTTGGTCAAATATTATTCCAGAATTTAATTTTATACCAAAACTACATCACACAACAATTCAATTAACATACCCAACTAAGATGACAAAAGAATTAGCTAGAATTCTAGGATATTTAGTTTCAGAAGGTCATTTAGATCATAGAATTGGATTTAGTAATGCGGATCCTGATGTTTTAGAAGATTTTACAAAGTGCTTCAAAACAGTTTTTGGTGTAGAGATTTCTAATAATTTTACTGAAACTGTAAATTCAAAAACAAATATATCAACATTTGAATTGCGACTGGAATGGCCAGGTCTTATCCAATTCTTAGATTCGATCGGATTTAATTCTAAAATATCAAAAACAAAAACGATTCCTTCTTCTATTTTATGCTCTCCAAAAGAATATGTTGTTGAATTTTTGAAAGCTTATTTTGAAGGAGATGGAAGTATTTCAAAAACTCAAATATACAGTGCAAGCGTGTCACTCGAATTATCAAAACAAATACAACTATTGTTATTAAATTTTGGTATCATTAGTTCATTCAAAACTGTAAATGTTAAAAATGTTGATTATTATTTAGTAGATATTCATGGAAAAGAAATCGATATTTTCATGAAAGAAATTGGATTTATTACAAATTACAAAAACGATAGATATGAATATGTTTTAAGAAACACAAATATTGATGTTGTTCCTTATTTAAATAATATATTAAGAAATAAAGGCAAGCAAGGATATTATAAATGTAAAGATGGTAAAACTAGAAAAATTAAATTTGAAACTTTGAATACTAGAAGAAATTCATCATATGATAAAATTATTGAAACAGAAATGTTGACAAAATTGGAAATTATAGATGAAAACATTTATCAAACTCTTGGTTACATTCAAGATAAATATTATTTCTGGGACAAAGTAACATCTAATGAATCTTGTGGAAAATCAAAAGTTTTTGATTTTACAATTCCAGATTCTCATTCGTTTATAGCTAATGGAATCATAAGTCATAATTCAGGAGGCACATTAAGAAGGTCAGCAAAATTATCTTGTCTTAATATAGATCATCCAGATATTGAAGAATTTATTGATTGTAAATTATTTGAGGAAGAAAAATTAGCCATATTAAGAAATTCTGGTTTATCTGCGAGAGCTGGATATGATTTATCTGATGAAGTCTTTTTTCAAAATACAAATCTATCCGTGAGAGTTACAGATGATTTTATGAAAAAAGTTGAAACTGATTCGGAATGGAATACTAAATTTATTAAATCTGAGAAAATTTGTAAAACATATAAAGCAAGAAATTTACTAAAGAAAATAGCTGAAACTAGTTGGAAAATTGCTGATCCAGGATTGCAGTTCCATGACACATTTAATAAATGGAATACGTTAGCTAATGCTGGAGAGATTGTAGCAACCAATCCGTAAATAAAGCCATGCGGCTTTCTAGAGTAATCTAGATCGAATAATCCGGTGAATTCGGTGAAACTCCTACCAGATAATTAATAGATTATCTGAGGACAATACCGAGCCAAGCTTTGGTTGTCTTAACAGACAACCATTGAAGGTGTAACGACTATCCCGAAAGGGAGTACGCTGATAAGCGATTGATCAGTGGAAGCGCCGGACATCCTTAGAAAATAAGGATGATGATATAGTCTACTCTGTATAGTAATATACAGCTGCTTGAAAAAAGCGAGTAAGAGAGTTGCGTCTCTTATTGAATAATATGGTGGTGAATTTGCATCATTAAACGACACAAGCTGCAATCTAGCATCAATAAACTTATTGAAATTTTTCTCAAGAGATAAAGATAATAAGGTTATATTCGATTATAAAACCTTTGAAGATGTTGTTAAAACAGTTATTACTGCTCAAGATATTCTTATTGATAATTCAAGTTATCCAAACGATAAAATCACAATCAATTCTAAAAAATATAGAAATCTCGGATTAGGTTATACTAATCTTGGTGGATTATTAATGTGGTTAGGAATACCATATGACAGTGATGAAGGAAGATCTTTAGCAACAAGTTTAACAGCAGCAATGACAGCAATTGCATATGAAACAAGTGCAGATCTCGCCGATAAGATTGGCCCATTCGAAGGTTTCGAAGAAAATAAAACATCATTAATAAAAGTTTTAAATCAACACTGGGAAGCTTTAAATAATTATTCAGTAATTACAAATTTAGATACCGAAATTAAAACTTTTGCAACTAATATTTGGACTAAAGTAATCAAAAGAGATAAATTTAGAAATGCCCAAGTAAGTTTATTAGCTCCCAGCGGAACAATTAGTTTCATAATGAATTCTATTACAACTGGAATTGAACCAGAATTTAGTTTAATTAGATATAAAAGATTAGCTGGCTCAGAAGGCGCGACTATTAAAATTGTCAATCCTGTCGTTGAAGAATCTCTTAAATATCTAGGATATGAAATTCCTTTACTTATTAAAGAATTAGCTGGAGAATGTGATCCTAAAACTCCATCTCATTTTAGAAATAATGATAAAAATATATTTCTTACAGCTGCTCCAATTCCCGGAACAAAGTTATGCATTAATTATATGGGTCATGTTAAAATGTGTGCAGCGGTACAACCATTCTTAAGTGGAGCTATAAGTAAAACAATTAATCTTCCAAAAGATGTAACAGTTGATGAAATTTATAATCTTTATATCCAAGCTTGGAAGATGGGATTAAAAGGTATTACAATATATAGAGATGGAAGTAAAAATTTTCAACCATTGACAACAAAAGAAACTGATACAAAAAAATCTTCTGAACCGGCAAGAGCTGAAAAATTGATTAGAAAGAAACTTCCAGACGAAAGACCCGCAATT
>JAGVVH010000452.1 GCA_019135895.1 Bacteroidota bacterium
CCCAAATCAGATATTTCAATCAGGTTTGTGGCTGTTGTAGACTGGTCTTTAATAAAGGGCTAGAACTACAAAACCAAGCCTATAAAAACAAAACCAAGCGTCCCAATTCATTTACACTAAACAAGTTCATTACAAAATGGAAACGATCTGAGTATCCATTTTTGAATGATGTCCAATGCTTCACACTCCAGGAAGAGTTCAGAAACTTGGATAAAGCATGGAGTGCTTACTTTAGAAGGCTCGCCGAAGGCTGTGATCCAAAGAAGGCCGGTAAGCCTAAGTTCAAAAGTAAGTATGGAGACTCAAAATCATTTAGCATAAAAGGCATCTTCAAAGTTGAATCTAATCGTATAATGATCCCCAAAGCACAACATGGTCCACAAGTAGGGTGGATCAAAATTAAGGAAAAGGGATATCTACCTGTAGATGCCTTTATTAAACATGCAACAGTCTCTGAACATGCTGGCAAGTGGTATATTAGCCTTCTTGTAGAAGAAGATATTCCTTTTATTCCACCTGCCCAGGGACCAGCCATTGGATTAGATGTAGGGGTTGCAAGTGGTAATCTTATAGTTACCTCTGATGGGGTTCATTATCCCAATCCACAGCCCCTAAAACATCTTCAACGCAAACGTGCTAGGCTACAACGTCAGTTTGATAGACAACACTATACAGGGAAGAAAGAAATATCTTCTAGAAATAAGAAATCAAAAGGTAGTCCGAAAAGCAAAAATGCAATTAAGACTAAAGCTAAGTTAGCCAAGGTCAATCACAGAATATCATGCATTAGAAAGTCTAATGCTCATGTAATTACTAGTCAGGTGGTTTATGGTAAAGCACCCAGTCGTATTGGCATTGAGTCTCTCAACGTTGCTGGGATGCTCAAGAACCACCATCTAGCTAAATCAATTTCAGATGCAGGTCTTGGCGAATTACTTCGACAAGTACAGTATAAAGCTGCTTGGAATGGATCACTGGTATTCCAGGCAAACCAATGGTATCCAAGCACTAAGACATGTAGCAATTGTGGGCATATACAGAATATGTCTCTGTCTACCAGAACATATAATTGCCCAGAATGCGGATTCCAATGTGACCGAGATGAAAACGCAGCGAGGAATCTTGCCGCATTAGCAGAAAGAGGAATTCAAATGGAGCTTACAGATATTACCAAAGATATGTGGGAATCATATCTTAACGTGCAAATGTCAGGTGTTACAAACATGTTTGACCTAACAACTGTATGTCGGCTATCTAAGCTAGAGCGCGATCAAGTATTGTTCATTATGGACAATTATGATAAACTCACTAAGCTCTATACCGAGGAGCAAACCGTATGAATACAGAAACAGAAGAACTTGTTAAGCAGCATTTACTTAACATCTGTCGCAAGCTAGTTTGCCACCATTGTGGTGGGGAGGGAGTCCTACGATCTCAGTGGGATGCCGTTTGCCAACATTGTGAAGAAGGATACGTATACAAGCTAACTCAGAAAGAAATGGCAGTGGAAGCACAAAAAGCTCTAGATCTTCTAGAGAATACCTAATGCCCTGGTGGCGGAATTGGGATACGCTTCGGCCTTAAAAGTCGATGCCCGTATGGGATTGAGGGTTCGAATCCCTCCTGGGGCACCATCTTCCTAAGAACATATTGCATAGTCGCCCACGAATCGTGGGAGACTTAAAACGCCCATGGAGGCATAGAGGTTGCTCTATCCTATGAAGTGGGAATCCATCAACTTGTGGAGTAAACACCTGTTTGGAGTTTGCTCCACAGGTGCGTGGACGATTCGGGGAGAGGAAGGAGCCCGAGGGCAGACTCAGCGTTTGCTCCACAGGTGCGTGGATGATTCGTGCCCCACCTCGCGCATCCACGTTTGCTTTACAGGTACGTAAATAATTAAAGAGGATACCAACAATGAATAGATATAATGATTATCCTAGTAATACACCAGTATGGTTATTGTTGTTGATGTCAATTCTAATACGTTCTGTATTCGTAGTATTTGCGATGTATTTTACTCAGTTAGCATATAATGGACTAGTACCCATTATATTCCCAGGTCTAGTAGCTAGCGGAGACATGGCTGCAGAAATAGACACTATGACTGCATTCTATCTCATGTGCGTCATGTCAATCCCCATACTTCTTCATCCGTACCCTCGTCGTGAAAGGTAAATTTAATGGGTCCGCAGAATATAGCCAAGTATTTAGACTTGGCCTTACAGATCGCACGACAACCAACTAATATCTATGCAGATTATAGTATGGGCTGTGTGATCGTTAAGTCAGGAAAGATCATAGCAACTGGTGCTAACGAACCATTTAACGCAATTGCTCAACGCATAATGAGTGAGCATCAACAGTATATCGAAAAGGACTATATTTCTGTTCATGCAGAAATAAAGGCCGCAACCTCAACCTCAGTAAAGTCAATCAAGCGAGCATGGGTATTCGTAAATGGGCTAGCAACCCGATCTGGTAACCCACTATCGTGTTCAAGACCATGTCCCAATTGCGAAGCAATCCTTGCACACTTAGGTGTTCGTGCAGTATCATGGATTGAGAATGGGAACATCATTACAATGTTTCCTCGACGCAATGAATTTACTACCCAAAAAGTAGCTTAAGCTATAGTCGCGTGTGAATCACATGAGACTTAAAACGCCCATGGAGACATAGGGGTTGCTCTATCCTATGAAGTGGGAATCCATAAACTTGTGGAGTAAACACCTGTTTGGAGTTTGCTCCACAGGTATGTAAACGATTTGAGGTGATGTTTTATGCATTACTATCTGATTTTTCTCAGAGTAATCATAGGCTGGTTACGAGGACAAATCACATTCCAGTAGATCTCATGCTACGATAAAAATACATAGTGTATAGTATCGTAGTCGCGTATGAATCATATGAGACTTAAAACGCCCATGGAGGCATAGCGGTTGCGCTATCCTATGAAGTGGGAATCCATCAACTTGTGGAGTAAACACCTATTTGGAGTTTGCTCCACAGGTACATGGATGATTCGTCACCTGAACACAGGCACACGGGGACCTCGTGGTTTGCTCCACAGGTACATGGATGATTCGTATCGTAGTACGATATCTAAGGAGCACAAATGAGAGCTTTAATTACATGTTACCAACAACAAGTATGGGCTGTATGTGAGCCTTACGTAAGTGCTCATTCATCCAAGGAACATACCAACTGGATCTTGCATATTGTTGATTCAGATGGTAATGATCTTACCATGCACGGTTATCCTCAATGTCTGTATCCTTCGGAACAATCAGCTAAAGCTGGTTGGCAAAGCAAAACACTCAAGTGGTTTGGTAAACGTTTTGTACAATTTGAAGAGTAAGCTTCTGCTTTGCTCTTTGTGTGGATCAGCATCTCTAAATTAAAATAAGAAAGGCTCATTATTATGTCTAATGAATATGAACCTGATGTTGTAAGTCCTCCAGGCGATGCTCTCTTAGATATCTTAGAAGAACGCGAAATGAAGGTTCAAGATCTTTCTAAACTTACCAGTATGTCCGAACAA
Source organism: Bacteroidota bacterium (assembly GCA_019135895.1). Taxonomy (GTDB): domain Bacteria; phylum Bacteroidota; class Bacteroidia; order Bacteroidales; family WCHB1-69; genus JAGVVH01. The sequence goes on from JAGVVH010000452.1 coordinate 3,545, forward strand.
ATGATCCATAGAATCCTTAGCGGTTTAGAACCGGTAACTCCTGCCATTGCTTCTGAACTAGAAGATGCCCTAGGTATCCCTGCTCCATTTTGGAACAGGCGTGAGTTCATGTATCAGCAATGGCTGAAAAGTAAAGGAATAGAACTGTGAAAACTATTGCTGAACGATTCTGTGCGCTTCCAGAATGGGCGCAAGAATGGATCTGTCATTACAACGATAGTTATGCCTATCCAGGACAAGGGTATTGGTATCGCCCATATATCCCAGGTGGAGACCTTACATTATGGTCTGATGGATGGCATCTAGAAGCAGTAGTAGAAACAGATCAAACTGAACTATGGTATATGCAAACACCAGGACGCATTGATCAAGCCGAAGCAATGGCATCACACTGGGAAGAAATTCAGGAACAAGCAAAAGAAAAAACCACAAAGCGCATCACCAAAGCGCTACACACATCAAAAACAACTAATGACTAAGGACATAGTCTTATGAGTAAAACTACATAGCCAGAGAGAACTATAAAATTGTGACTGCTAACGATACTAAGTATCTTATTCAAGACAAATCTAAATACAATCAAACTGCACCCATAGAACGTCAAGCAGACCTAGCAGAAGTATTATGTAAAATAACAAAGGACAAAACATCATGAACGAAATCTTATTAAATAAAGATGCCGATGAATGTGGTTTTGAACTATCTGCTGGTACAGACGACGATGGCGTCTTTCGTGTTGGTCTTGACTTCTATACAGAAGATTTATACCCACTTGAATATGACACCATCATTAATGATCGCTGCACACTACGTCCGAACGTTTCGCTAGAGTAATACATGACAGACGGAGCATAGCTCCGAGACCGAGAGCACTGGAGGGATCGAGATGGAGCAGTACGGAGAGATGCCCGGCCTGGGAGTAGCAGCTCCCGAGACCGGGCAGCACAGGACCGCTGGTAGCAGTCACCACCGAGTATATCACTCCCTGGCTGACCCGCTAACCTGCGAATGTCCGCGCTGCACCGAGTGGCGCGAGTCGGTGCGAGACAAGGCGCACGCCGCCAGGACCAGGCACACCAAACGGCACAGCCTGCTGGAGTTGTCCCAGGCGCTCGCCTCGGGCGAGGGTCCGGCCAGCCTGTACGAACTCCTGAGGAGGGCGCACTGATGGCGAACCTGTTCACGTTCGACTGTGGCACATGCAGTCTGGAAGTGAGTCGCGAGGGCAGCGAACTGTTCTACGAGGTGCGCGTCGAGGGCGGCGTTCGCCTCTACAAGTGCATGGACCTGCGCGAGATGCTCTGGCTCCTCCAGGTCACTCCGCAGATGCTGCGCGGCCTGGCGGACGAGTTGGAGCCGGCGAACGAGGAGGCGGTCTCGTGGCGGGTGTGGTGCTATATCTCTACATGCGTTCAGAACGTCCGGCGCATGGACGCGATTGCGGACATGGCCGCTGACGAGTGCGCGACCGCCGAGAGGGAGGCGTACTAGCCAGATGGAGGAGACACAGGGACTGACATTTGAGGAGGAGGTCGAGGCCACCGATATCATTACTTAAAGCAATAACCCAAGCCCTAAAGGCACTACCTAAAGAATAAATATCAAATGGAGCATCCGGTATATACCGGTAGTTCCGGGAACTATTCGGGAAAACCGAAAAGTTCCCGGAGCTAGACGCTTCGCGTCAATGCTCCTTTACCCACCGGACGTGCCCAGCCAGGTAAAAATACAAGGCTGACCGAGCCCCTGGCTGGGCCAAAACTTGCTTACATTTTGTAAGAAAGGATCACACTAGATGGGGAATAAGCAAACAGATATTTTTATTGGTTACAATAAATTCGGAGAACTTGTATATGTTGACTATTGCCCAGACAAAGGATTCGATTCTTAGAAATCATAGTTAGCCTTATTATTTTAGCTGATCTTTTAAGAGCAGTAGGTCAATTTCTAGCAGAACATTAACGGTAAGGAGTGAACTTATGATTGATGTTACTAAGTATAAGCAAGATTCTTTGAGGGTTCTTGGTGTATGTAACATCCTACTACTCTCAGAACGTTGGAATATATCTCAAGGATGCATAGACGAAGTCTGGCTTGCAGATAGCGAAGACATCCATATTCTAATGAATATGAATGTTGATGACATGGTAAGTATTATACATAAACCTCACGTAGAGAGTTATGAAGCATATACATCTCTCAAGGAATACTTCCAAGAATATAACAGTCTAATGTCTACCGAAGCTCCATTGGTATATATCGCGGGACCTATTACCGCTGATATGCCTGGGGTAGATATTTATGAAAATCCAGCTTATATAGCTGCTGCAGTCATGTATTCAATGACAAATCTGGCAGACTATAAGCTATTATCAGACAATTATCTTAGTATCTTTGTATCTGCATGTACGCAACATGATCTTATGACAGAGCACCCACCACCATCTGAATATGTAAAACAGATTAAAGCTCTAGCTTATAATCTCAGAGAGTTTGCTCAAATGAGCAAGAAGGTACGCATTGCTGGTGGAATACCAGTTAACCCGGCAGCGGACGCTCTGGAAATTATTGGAGCTGGATCAATTCTAGAGGAACAGTCGGAATTATTCATAGAAGAACTAACAACTGCTACAGAAGAAAATATCGATGTATGATCCATGCTTTGTAATTTTAACCGGCTGTGCCCCTGGTGGGTTCTGGTTAGTAGGTCCCTTCAACGATGCTGGTAAAGCAATTGAATATGCTACAGAACATGCTGAGTGTCATTACTATGACGACGTAGACGATTACTGGGAAGTATACACATGTGTTAAGCCCAGTATTCCTGATGAATAGGACAAAACAATGCATCGTCCAGCGATTGTTATACTTCCAATCTTTGATTATGAAGATGAAAAGGCAATCGAAGAAACAGTTAAAGCTATGTTATGGGCGTACAGTGAAGAAACCATACTTCCTAAAGTACCGTTTAAGTGTCCGAAGTGTGACAAATATACCCTTCTAGACTTACCTAATATCATTCATGCAAAATATGATTGGTTTTGTATTGAAGGAAGATACGCAGATTGTATCCCCGAACATAGTCGCAACTTCTTCAATGCTTTAGGCATTGAACAACTTCAAAAAATCCACCCAAACAATCTAGATTATATGCTTCAAAACATTATATATCCAGATGGGTTATGGTATTCAATGACAGATAATTACGCTCAATTGCCTGATATGGAATTTCTATCATTAGCCTATGCAGATAATCTCTACGTAGTCATCGACTATCATTACTGAAAGGAAACATAAATGTTTTGCTCTGTACTTGGGTTCGAATACTTTCACATCTCAAACGTAGACTTCGACGAATTCAAGTAACCACTTCTTGATGATGGTAATAATCTAGTTTATGTAAAGATGCATGTCGATGGCGCACATCCACATTTCCTGATTAATGGGAATTCCTTCAACGTAGCAATCAGGGCATTATCATTAGCTGTATATCAATACCCCCATCTTGTAAATCATTGCGACATCAATCTATGGAGCATCGCTCTTCAGTATGGGATCCACCGCTATCAAGAACTTTGTGCTTATGAAAAAGTTTTATGCAATAGCCAAAGTCTAAGCATTTCAGATATTGAATATCTTGAAAGCTGTCAAGCTTTAGAAGCTGAATTAGCTTCTAAACTACAAGGAAAGCTCGAATATGAGCTTAGTCTAAGACCTTGTCTTTCGTATTTAGATGATCAACCTAGGTGTGAAATTACTTTCGAAACCCAATTTGTGCCCTTAATCAATATGCGTGAACATGATATTGTTCCATAAACAAAATATATTACTGACCTAGATGTATTACCAGAACTTCATTGCTCTAGTTAGTATAAGGAGAATATAACATTGAAACTAAATACTCGACGCATTTCCACCTTCGCAGTAGTAGGTATTCTATTCGTGTTTGTATTCGGAGTTCATTCAACACAAAGTAATGAACTACCTAATGCTCCAAACTACTTATCTCAAAAAATGCTAGATAATCTAGGCATTAAAGAGCATGTACAAACACCATCAGAAATACCAATCAACAAAAATGACGCTCCTTTATTTAATAGAAAGGACCGTCTTGTTGAAGTGCTGTTAGCAGATGGAAATACAGCAGCGAGTCTCATCCCATACATCTTAGAAGATCATCCCAAACTTAATGATAGGGATGCATATGACCTGGCACTATCAACTGCAAGAACTATGCGTCAAAACAAAATGACTTACGACCAAGTAAAAGCTCTACCAACACATAGCTTACTAACAATCCAAACACTAGGACAAACAAGTCTGATTGAACTAGTAGATGTACCAGAGGTAATTAAAGCACTACGCCATACACCTGAGTATCAGATGGTATATAAGTACATGAAAAATCTAAGACCAAGTGCTCCAGATCACATTGTTCAGATTGTAGCTGAAGAATGGGTTCGCTGGCGAATCCTTTACCCTGAGCACCCAAGTGTGCTACAATGGAAGAGATGGCTAAAGCTATTAGCCGGCGAAAGTGGTTATAATCCCCCATGTATCACACCACCATATGGCGCATCAGGCTTGGCTCAGTTTTTGCCAAGCACATGCAAATGGTTTCCTACGGACCTAGGCCGACTCAGGAGCAGCGCTCCCGATGACGTCAGGTATCAATACAGACAAGCCTGTAAGCTTCTTGGGAGCAAATCAGGTGGCTGGTGGTCACAGTGGGTAGCTGACCCAGGACCGCAGTAACAGAAAAGGATGTCAGAATCAGATGGAAAAGTTGAAACCAATAAAGATAATGTATCTCAACACATCATTCGTAGGTACGGTAGGCTCTACTCCGAAAGTTGAAACCAATAAAGATAATGATCCCTATCTTCACTTCCGTCTTGCTGTCGATTGCAGACGCAATCGAGAGCCCTTGTGGATGACTGTATACGTGCATGATCACATGCTCTTCAATCGGGTAACCAAGTTGAACATTGATAAGGGAGATCGTATCTACATCAATGGTCGTCTTGGACTTGATGGAGACGATATCAAGGCAACATTAAGTTGTCATGATTTCGAACTTATCCCATCAACATGCCCTAATTCAAAAAACAAAACTGCAGACACACCCACTGAGACAGAAACTATCTAGACCAAAAGATTATCTCGCTTTGCGAGGTAATTGTGGGCTAGTACTAGTTGGATATGCCAACGTATTAGCGTGACAATAAAAGTCCGGGGCGGAGCGTCTATCGTAGGGGACGCTCTGCCCTTCACAAAGAGCGAACGGGGAAGCCCACGAATTGATTCGTGGGAGTATGTCAGAAAGAAACGAGCAAACAGATGAAACAAAATCAATGCCTTGTTCTAATCGAACCGGAAAATATACCAGAATATGTCCACCATCCCCTGGATATTAGATATTATTTAGAAGACATCTTAGATCCATTTTGGGGAGAAGATGTCAATTCCGACGACAAGCCTACTGTTTGTCATTGTGTTCAAGAACAAATAGATAATCATGCACTTAAGATCACCAATGATTTTCTGCAGAATACCAAAGAAGCATTTAATGATTATACCAAATTATCACTTGGCATACTCCTACATGACTGTGTGCAATCGGCATCTAAGGATATTTTTAAACCAGATCCTCAATGTTTAGACTGTAATGGATCAGGAATTGAAGAACAGAATTACAATCAGGAATGTTATTTCTACTACTTCAATATCGTAGATCCATCTACGGGTGTTATTCCACTATCCACAGTAGAAGATCTTACATCAATCTCAGATGTAACAGCCGTAATGGTTGATGGGCAATGGCATGATCATTTAGCAATGCCATCTATCCCATTAAAACATCCAGAAGATTGGCCTGAGTTATGGAAAGACAAAGTCATGCATATACTCAGAAATAATCTAAACAAGTCTTACATACTTATCAACTACAGCTTCTAAGGAGAAACCAATGGAAGTAGTAGTAAATTCATGCTATGGCGGATTCTCAATCAGCCGTCAAGCTTATGATGCATTAGTAGAGATGAATTCAGAAATAGTAGAATATCTTTCAAAACCCAGTAAGCAATACGATTGGTCTCATATTATAGATTACGATAAAAATCGTGAACTACGTAGTCATCCTGATCTAGTATTAGTTGTAAAAAAACTAGGTAAAGAAGCAAATGGGCAACATGCAAAGCTTAAGATCATAACAATACCAGATGACATTATATATACAATAGTAGACTACGATGGCATGGAATCCGTACACGAACTGCACAGATCTTGGTATTAAAAAACTTTACGTAGGAGTAACTTATGGCCAGAGGTAAAAAGACCGAAGTAGAAGTTAACCCATCACCATCAATGGACGATCTACTCAAAATGATGCGTAAAGAATTTGGAGCAGACTCTATAATGACTCTTGTAGAAGCTCCTCCAATTCATGTTACCGGTGTAGTCCCTACGGGATCACTCCGGTTGGACTTAGCTCTTGGTGTGGGTGGACTACCATACGGGAGGATCGTAGAGATCTTTGGAGCAGAGGGTGCAGGTAAAACAACCCTTGCTCTATCTGTTATTGCTAATGCACAAAAACAACTTGCAATCGCTAACTCAAACAAGGTAGCAGCATTTATTGATGCAGAACATGCTATCGATCCAGAGTATGCATCTCGCATTGGAGTAGACTTAGCTAAAATTGCTTTTAGTCAACCGGATGATGGTGACCAAGCCATTGATATTGTACAAGCACTTGTCAAGTCCAATGGCGTCAGTGTAGTCGTCGTAGACTCAGTAGCTGCCTTGGTATCCCTCAAAGAACTTGAGGGTGACGTTAAAGCCAGTGATACAGGTGGCATTGCCCCACAAGCACGACTTATGTCACAAGCTCTACGCCGACTTGCTGGAGAAGTTAAGAAACACAATGTGTGTCTTATCTTTATCAATCAAATGCGTAACATGGGATTCAAAGGTGTAACCTTTTCTGAATCACCAGGAGGACGTGCCCTTAAGTATTGGGCTTCTGTCCGCATTGCACTAAGAGCAGCATCTAAGATTGAATCTCCCAAAGACAATCAGATCGGTATTATTACTAATGCCGAAATCAAGAAAAACAAAGTGGCTGTTCCATTTAAGAAAACCCAGTTTGAGATCTACTTCGGAGATGGAATCTCTAGAGAAGCAGACATCATTGAACTGGGATGCCAACTAAAAATCCTTGAACAATCTGGAGCATGGATTAAAGATCCTGTAACAGGCGAACAGATTGGTCAAGGAAAAGAAAAGGCTAGATCATGGTTAGAGGAACATCCTGATATAGCCGCAGCATATGAAGAACGAATCAAGAAAGAACTCAATCTTGAAACATTCGCTATGGTACCCACAGAAAATCCTGATATCACAGACGAAGAAGAGGATCCAGATGACTGGGAAGCATAGCATAGACAAAGTTAGACAAGAAATTGTATGTACATTCTTCTTTAACTCTGTATGTCTACTCGTATTAACAATACTATGCTTTGCAGCTCTGAATACTATGCAGACACAAATAGATGAACTATCAAAACGTATTGTAGAAATCAAAGATATAAATCAACATGTAATTCCACAATCAGTAGAAACGCCTTCGGTACCAATTCCTAGAATTATGCCAAGGAATGTTCATGCTGTAAGCATTAGTGAAACAGCAGTTCAGAACTCTGACTGGTGGAATAGCCATAGTTGGCCACGGGCTATCAGAAAGTAATAACCATCAAGTGTGATTTATAGAACATCTTGACAGCTTTAAGGGGAACCGCTATCATTCAGATGAAGGTTCCCCTCTGCTTTGCCCCTTATGCTCGTTTCAAAACAAACCCACCATTTGAAGGATTGATGCACAATGCTTCGATTTGATGTACCGTCAGAGGGCACAACATTACTTATTTCATTTCATCGTGGCGATGCTTCACACAATACATGGAATGGCAGAGAGTATATTCCAGGTGATCGTCGCACTACCTGTAATATTAAAGTAGTAAATACAGCAGTATATAATTCATACAAAGGGAACAAATCGGATTATCCAATCGATGATGTTGTTCTTTGCCATACATATGCTTCGCTACGCGATACATTCGATAAGGCACTAGGTAAGAAAATTGCTTTCGCACGTGCTATTGCAAAACTACAACTCCTAGGATATTTACGTAGACGATCCGAAAGAGAACAGCTATGGAGTTACTTCCTAAAATGGAATAAGCATCATCACTCTCCACTTGCCCACGAACCACTGCCACTATGAAAGGCTAAGACTAATGCAGATTGTTGAGGTAGAAGCTCTTAAAGCTCTCAACATTGATCCAATGGGGAATACCATTGTCTCACAAATAGAATCACAAGAGGGTAATATAGTCAATTTCAAAATTACTACATTACCATTAGATTCAGAAGACAAACAAGAATACAATTTAGAATTCGAGCTGCCAGAAGGATATCAAATTACTAGCCTACTAGGCAGAATCCACTTTATTCTACCACCAAATGAAATAAATCTATTTCATATTATCTCTGAAGGATTTCGTACCTCAATGAGAGCATCTATCTCAGCGGGATTTCATATGCTAAATTGTATCGCATATTTTGCTGGTACATCTATTGTTGGACCAAATCCAACAAATGAAGAAATCAAACAAACCATGGATGGGATTGCATGTGCCATTGGTACTCCATATGGTGCCATACTAGGCGGATCACTAACCGCTCTTGATTTCTTCGAAAATGTTCTCGTTAGAAATAAGCTGGATACTCTATTTCAAGATATCAAACTAGATGATGAAGAAGAATAATGAAGAATGAAGATTGAAGAAGCAGTAGAAATCTATCAGAATCCAAATTTCATTTATGAAAACCTATATCCTTACATCAATTCTATGATGCAAATATACGCAGATACTTTGCATCATATTACTACCAAAACAGAACTCCAAGGCCAACAAATCTTCTCTGTGACTCAACAAGTCAACTCCCTGTATACCGCTTGTCATGTAATCATTCCCCAAAGACTGGGGCTATACGGTATTAAACATGGGATGTTCGCTTGTTTTCATAGCGTAGATATCTCGTTGGCCGAGTTAGAAACCAGGTCTAACGGCGAGTTAGCCGATCCACCTGGTTATATCTGGAATCTGCTCTGGGTTATCAGACAGATTACCGGAACTACCCTAGTAACAGCAGCAGCAGCAACTAAGTGTTTGGAATTTATGAAGAGTAAAAGGAACTTCACCCAAACAATTGCTAAGCCGCTGTTACACGACAAACAGACTTGGTTATTTACCAAGGACTACGGAATGGAGCAATACAACAATGTGTAATGTTTGCGATCAATTTATCAATCTAAGTACTACGTCACTGCCACCAATGGATGGGTTTATCTCAGCAGAGAACTATGAGTTTTGTGACGAAGAAGTCTTTACCAAAAGTGTCTATTATCTATGTCAAACATGTGGCAACCTCTTCGAGTGTACTGTTGACTATGACCTAGCATCACCAGCGGATAAGTCATATGATTTTAGCCTCAAAACAACTAGAGGCGTTAAAGGCACTATTGGATATAACTTCCCAATGGAACTCATTGAGGAAGTATATGGCTAAATCAAATACTCTCGGAGGTAAACTTATGCCACTAACGAGCGTTGCAATGTTTCAACTAGGTATGGATGTTGGCAAAGCTATTTCTGGAACAGCAGAAGAAAAAGCAAAGGCCGTAAACCAAGTTAGTAAGATGGTATTTAACGATGACGAAAGAGTTAATCAATCCATCAGAGACGTACTACATAATGTAGTATGCTATACAAAAACTGGGATCGTTGTGAGTGCAGTAACAATGGGTGTTATTGTTGGGCATTTCATCCAGAAAACCCAACAGTTTGCCAAGAAGATTTGGGTTGCATTCCAATATCTTCTTGACTCAGTGAAGAACTTTGTGGATCAATACATCCTGATGAAGTTCACCCACTGTGCTACACCATCACAACTGGAGGCTACTGCCTAAATGTTAGTGACAATGATCAGAAGCAATATCTCAGTTAAAGAAAATGAATATGATCTAGTGGTACATTCAGAAAATAAGCTACTAGAAGCCATCATAGAAGAGATCTTACAAAGCAACGCAAGTCATGTGCTACTGATCTATGACGGAAATCCGTCAAACGAACTAAAAATCTCTTCAGATTTAATGGCCAATGGTCATTCTGTAGAGAAACTTATCGCAAAACGATCAGCTTAGACAAAAGCAACGAAAGGTAAAACGATGCCAGAGACGATATCGTTTGGAGAAAGTCTCAAAGAGCGGATCATGGCTGGAATTCCAATGCTAGGTATTAGCACCAAGGAACCAGATAGAGTCCTCAGAGAGATTAGTGCTCTGTGCCAAGAAACAGAGCAAGCTATTAACGAAGGTCGTAGCAAAGGTAAGAAGTTCTCTGCGTTCACATGGTCCGTATCTCATGGACTAGAGATCGTATCTGTTACACCCGATGCTAGAGACCTTATGCAAGAGTATCTTGCAACGGATGACAATATTAGTGTCAGTCCAATGCAGATCGTAGAAATTCTGAAACATCTAGAATCGTCTATAATCAGCAATGAGTGGATCTTAGTCATTGTTAGCGGAGCATCTTACCTATTCCCAATAGAACCAGTTAGAGATTTCATCCGTGAAATTGCTGTTCAGAACAGACTCAATGGTGATAATAATCATAGAGTAGCAGTTCTGTTTATGGATGCTAATCTTAACATCCCAAACGATATCGCTCACTGGATCTTCGACGTGGACCTGGATAAGCTCACTAGGGACCAAGTAATCAGAGTCGTTAGTGGGCTTACCCAGGGCATGTCTCAGAAAATGGTTACCATCTCCGAACAAGGACTTGAACAACTTGTTCAAACACTTACAGGATTAACCGAGTTCGAAATCAAACATATCCTACTATACTGTTATAGAATCCATATGGGGCTCCATGATTGCGTTCTTGAAACTGCTGAACAAGAAGCTGTGAAGGCAATCAAGAGCGATGGAATTCTACAGTATATTCCAAAGAGTCAGATTGATCGCATTACAGATCTTCGTGGATTCGATAGTTTAATTGAATTCATCGAGAATCAGCGTATCTCATATACGAATGTTGGCAGACAAATTGGATTGGATATGCCTAAAGGGATTACCCTTATTGGCGTTCCTGGAACTGGAAAATCTGCAGTAGCTAAAGCTATCGCTAGAGTTTTAGGTATGCCACTGTACATTATGGACGTAAGCTCTGTTTTTGGTTCACTTGTTGGTGAATCAGAATCAAGAATGAGGAATGCACTGAAGTCCATTTCATCTCAACAAGGAGCAGTTCTGCTGCTTGATGAAGCTGACAAGGCTTTGGCGGGTATGAATGGAGGCGTTCACGATAGCGGTGTAAGCAAGCGCGTATTCGGACAACTACTAACGTGGTTAGCTGAGAAGAAAGACGAAACTTATGTTATCGTTACAATGAATAAAATCGATGGTATCCCACCTGAGTTTCTTCGTAAAGGCAGATTCGATGAAGTCTTCTACACCGATATGCCAGACAAAGACACCAGGAAAGATATCATTCGAGTTCATTTCGAAAAGCGAGGATTTGAATTTAATCCGAATCAAAACGAACTAGAAGAAATTGCAAATGCAACTCATGGCTATGTAGGTTCAGAACTAGAAGAGCTTGTAAAACACTGTCTTCGCGAAAGCCTACGTAAGTCTGGTACCCCATGTTTTGATAAGGATATTATCCTATCTTACATTGCTGGTACCAAAACTATGAGTATCTTGAATAAGGAAGAGATTGGTGCTATCCGTAAATTCTGTGCAGATCATGCAACTCCAGTATGTAAGCGTAAGCAAGAATCTGTACCTACTCAGAAACTCACAATCAATCTACGGGGAAGCCCACGAATTGATTCGTGGGAGGAAAGTGAGCAATAGGAACGCCTCCCACAAAAAAACTTGAAAAATTTTTTCAATCTTGAAGGATTTTTTAGTTTTATACAGTATCTATACTAATAGATATGTGAAAAACTATCGACAGGAAAAGAACTAAGGAGTATATTAAAAACCAATGGAACAAGTGAACCAACGAACTTATGTCGTTTACATAAGAGACAACAAGGAAAATACTATACTAAATATGGCTAAAGAAAGTGCCAATGTTTATAACCAAGCATTGTCTATTTTTTGGGACTTCTTCGATGATAATCAATTCCTTTCTATGTTTGATGTGCAGAAACATGTAGATTTTCCCAGAACTCTGCTTCATTCAGATAGTTATCTTGCTGCATTGCAGCAAGCCTATAAAGCTATCTGCAGTTTTTTGGCATCTAAAAAATCATACGAAAAGAATCCTGAAAAATTTAATGGAAAACCTATGCCACCAAGAGAAGACAAAGAAACCTTTGCAATATTTTTCAAAAAATCTGCCATTAGGGTTAAAAACAAGAAACTTTTGTTGTCTACTGGAGATAGAAAGAAACCGTTATCTTTTCGATGGAATGCAAAACTAGGAACTCCAAAATATGTGGTAATTTCTTGGAAAAGAGAAACTGGTTGGCAATTGAGTATGGTTCTTGAAAAGAAGAATAAAACAGTAGTCTCCCAAATTGAAGAAAATATTATGGCAATAGATTTAGGTGTTAAAAGAATTGCAGCAACATATGATCAAGAGAATACAGTTCTATATTCTGGAAAAGTTATTCTTTCATTAATGAGACTTAGAAGCAAAATTAATGGAGAAACTCAACAAAAATTGAAAAAACTGAAAAAGCATAGTCGAAAATATAAGAGAATAAAGAGAGCTAACAGGAGAGTAGTTTTAAGAATTAACAATAAGCTTCAGGATATTCTGCATAAAACAAGTAGAACCATTGTAAATGATGCAGTAGGAAAGAATATAACTAAGATAGTGGCTGGAGATTGCTCCGGTATTCATGATAGTCCTAATTTAGGTAGAATTAATAACCAGAAGGTTGTTCAATGTCCTGAGCAAAGACTTCTTCGATACATAGGGGATAAGTTCGAGGTTATAGGTGGGATAGTTGAGACTATTCCAGAGAACTATACGAGTAGAACTTGTCCTAGTTGTGGAAATGTAAAGAAGAGTAGTCCAAGTGGCAGGGAATATAGGTGTAGCGCATGTAAATTCCGATATGATAGGGATGGCATAGGTGCTATAAACATATTCAAAAAAGTATCGTTTGGATGTGATTGGCAAAGCCAATCGCTGCCGGACGTAGTTGGCAGTCTGACACCGCCGATTGGTTGGAAATATAATTCCAGTCAAGATTGCCTAGTCCATTCGGGCTAGGAGAACCCCACGAATTGATTCGTGGGAGTATGTCAGAATCAATCTAAATAGAGAAGTACTTAGCTAAGGAGAAAATTATGTCGCATATCGTGAAACTAGGCATTACTTTCAAAGACCTGAATGTCTTGAAGAAAGCTGTTGTACAACTCGGGGCAGAGTATCGTTCCGAATACACTTATACCGGCTATTATTCAGACCAGAAACTCAAGTGTGAAGCACTAATTAGAGTACCAGGTTGTAAGTGGGATGTCGGAATCGTCAAAGACGGCAACGAATATGCACTAGAGGCTGATGCTTTCGTGCAAGGAACGTCCGGTGGTAAGGAATTCCTCAAGAACATTCGTAAGGAATATGCTGCACAGCAGATCATTACCACAGCTAAGAAACAGGGCCATTCCTTCAAACGAACTACTACAGCCAAGGGCGAAACACGCATTGAAGTACAATGCTACTAAGGAGATATAGATGAAAACTATCATCTTTACAATCAACGATGCTGGTGAAGTTACTGAAGAAACCAAGGGTTTCATTGGAAAGAGTTGTCAAGATGCCACTAAAGCATATGAGAAAGCTCTTGGCGAAGTTGAGAACGAAGAACTTACTCCCGAGTACTACAACCGAGAGCAAAACCGCATCCAAGAAAGGTAAAACAATCGTTTATACGATTGACGAAGATTCATGTAGATTCGTTTATTCACCAGAAGCTATTTCAATAGCTACTCGAAATATACAGGAAAATAATCCCACCATTCGAAGAGCTAGTCATGTAGAACCAGACGAGCACGGAGAATGGTGGGTAGATCTTTCGCCTGTCAATGGACCGATACTAGGACCATATCCACCAGACCAAAGACATCGTGCACTACAAGACGAAGTCAGTTGGTTAAATCAGAATGAGTGGAAACTATGAAACCAGCCGTAAAATATCCATTTGTAGTACTAATTGCTGGGAAAAGTGGTGTTGGTAAGACAACATTTACACACTCATTCCTTGAGTGCATAGAAGATCGATTTCGTACAGAAGTACCAGAACTTGCTAATGCACCAGACATTGTCGCTAGGTTACCACTAGCTCTACCTCTAAAACTAATGACTGCATTAGCACTAGCTCATGGTAATCAATCAGACGAAACGTATACTCTTGCCAGATTTCAACAAGCACTTCATGATTATCCAGTGCTTGGCAATAGTGAAAGTTATATACTACAAGAACTTGACAACAACAAACAATTACCACTACCAGAGTGTTTCTCAAATCCATCCTATATTCATCAGTTCATGCGTAACATAGCTATGATGGGATTGTATCTATATCAGAACTTCCCATTATTTAATACTAATGAAACCATATGCAATATATTAAGAGATAGTAAATTCTTTACACTTTACTGTGCTCCGCGTATTGCATCCTGTACTACCCATAGAGAACTTCTACAGTACATTGGTACTGATGTTTTTAGGAAACACATACATGAGAATATCTGGTGTGACGTAAATAGAGTTCTCACAAACAGCATCATTAGAAGTGGATACAAAGTAATAGTAGTAGATGATATAAGATTTTCTAACGAAATTCTACTACTTATGAAAGCACGTAGAGTACTCACGATTAGCATGGAAAGAACAGACTATGTATCACTTACTGGTAATCATGCATCAGAAAAATTAGACTTTGATTTTCCATTTGATGTGTATATTACCTCAAAGGGCAATAGCGCTGATCAACTAAAGCAGCTAGCCGGATACATCGCATCTGGAATAGATACATCTGTACCAGGTAATGAAGTGCCAATCGTACTTCCAACCAAAACGAATCAGTTCTCTGTTGTTCCAGAAGAACACAAATAAGGAGGAATTAAATGAAAGACATTAAAATTCTACGAGGCTTGTGTGATTTACCTGGACGTTACTTCGAAATCGAAAGGAAAATTACCGAAGACGATCCCGAACTATGCAATATAGATGAAAAAGTAGAGGCTCAATTACTTGAAGAAATGGAGAAGTTCTTCAAATTTGAAAATATAGAATCAGAAAATGAAAGGTTTATGTATCTTGAAGATACTCTAGCTATTTTGTATTCATGTGCATCTTTCATTAAACGTCTATGTGATCGTGCTACCAACGTAATTTTAACAAGCTTAACTCAAGCTGCTGAAAAGATGAAGGAAGAGAAGGAGAACTGAAATGACTGTACCATACGATGAGGACTTTGATTTCAGCGAGGATTCAGACACGAGCGTTATTACACTAGATCAAGTCATTGGTGAAGTACAGGAAATGAAGGACAATGGACTAAACAGAGTAGGTTGCGTACTTAATCTATCATGCCTACCGGGATATGATATGGAAACTATCCAATCCGCTATTAACATTGTCTATGAAGAACCGGTGCCTACTGTAGAATCTCCACTACGCCCTGTAGCTGCCCCTGAGACGCCACAAGAAGAAGTACTAGCTTCAGCACCTATAGAAGATCATTGGAGCCCTAGAATCGACGATGAGAACGACGAAGATGATTCTGGTGAAGATCCAGATGACATGGAAGATGTCATTGAGCAAATCGAACTCAATGCTGAACTCATTCGAGATCGACTAATGAAGCTTGATGATACGCAGATTCTCGGAGTTATCGGCGAGAATTTCATGCTTGTACGTTGTTCTGTACCTTCAGCTAGCAAGACTAAGACATTAGATTCAGCACGAATTGTACTCAGTGACGAATTCGTAGAAGGCGAACACATACGTAAGCCCATTGCTGATCTTATGTCTAAGACTATGCGAAACAAGTACACCAGTACTCGTAGCAAGCTAATGAATGCTATCAATGCATATGCAGTTCCTGTACCTGTAGCAGGAGTATATGCCATTCCTTATTCTGCTGCACCCCGTTTAGCTCACGATATCAAGAAGTCTCAGGAAGTTCTTGATGAAGTTACGCAAGAGCTTATTGATAACTATCAAGAGCATATCATTGATTGGAACCAACAGCATTGGGGAAACAATTTCTATCTAGTAGAATCAGACCTACCAACCATTCAGCATATCAAAGACAAGTCTCAGATTGCAGTAGAGATCTTCCGTATTTCACATAATGATCTCTCAAAGGTAGAAGATGAAGCATCCCGTATGTTCCTTGCTAGCATTCAAACAGAGATGCAGACCATCGCCAAAGAAACCGCTGAATCAATCATGGTCGTACCACGCCAGCGACTTAGCGAAGCTTTGCTTGATCTACGTAAGAAAGTAGATGATCCTGAGAAGAGAATTACTTCCAGATCATTCAATAAGGTAAGAACCGCCATCGAAGGACTACTTAGTATTTCTTGGATTGCTAATGATGATCTAAGAGCTAAGCTCAATGATTTCATGCAACAAACCAGTGCTGGATCTGATGTGGCAGAGGATCTTCGTACCAATATCACATTACGCGGCAGCTTTGCTGACGCAATCGATGAGATGCTCAACGGCCTAACCTTTACAGAAGATGACGCTAGCATGGTTAACGACATCTATGCTGGCATGGGATTCAAGGACGTTGACCTCAGCGATAAAGTGGAGGTTAACAATGGGATTACTGGACAAGATCAAGGACAAGATCTCGAAGAAACTACCCAGTGGTAGTTTTCCAAACACTATTTATAGTGCACTCAAAGACTTTGCAGAATTAAGACATCCAAGCTTGGATAGCTTGGTTATCGAACTTAATGGTGTAGACCTCACAGCTACGGGATTAAGTATCACAACCCGTATCGTTCCAGACTTTAAGTTGAATGTCGCAACATCCCTCAATATTAAGGAATCTATGGTAGTCTCGAATATCGCTGCAACATATATTGACATCCATTCCCTTCAACCAACAACACTTAATTTGTCAGTCTCCAGGCCTGTTGAAGATGGACACGATCCTATGTTTAATAAGTTCGTGTTCCATCCAATGGAGTCAGAGCTAGTAAATGGAGTATGTTTTCTTCCGCCACTAGCACAAGTCAAATACACCATCGATCTAGATGTACACTGGGCTCGTATTGATCTTGAACATCGTATCAAGATCTATAATACCCAGCATAGCGAAGATGAAATGAACATTAAGTTCCATGCAACAGCTAGCCCTCAAAATGCTATTTTGAGAGGTATTTTAAGCGGGAGGTAATATGTCAGAAGAACAAACTACCCAAGAGCCAGAGAAGAAGATTACCACCATTCGAGAACTTGAACAGAGTCTAGAAGAAAATCCGCCAGTTGTACCACCATTTACTGATAGGCAAACCATATTGGACAATATGGAACATGTCAAAAAAGTAATGGGCAAAATGCTAGCAGACATGAGAACACTGAAAGACAATAAGCAGAACCTCAACATCAAAAGTCTTCAAAGCATGAACATTGTGTCGGATCCCACCACTCTATTATATGATTGGTGGGCTCCAATTATTGTTCCTTATGCCGATTCCGTATCTCGTATCTTTGGTTTAGCTGAAGCAACCAAAGCTATCGTGTCTACCAATCTTGATATTCTCAAAGAACGCATTCGATTAGAACTAGCTTTTATACGCACATCTATCATTGAGCGTACAAAGCTAGGAGCTACTAAGGATATCATTGAAGATCTATGCCTAACTTACCAATATAAGTTAGGTACCCTCCAGCTTCAGACAGAGAACACCAAACTTATGGGACAGGTCTTGGAGCAGCTATGCTTTGCCAAGGGACTAACAAAGTCTTATGAAGATGCCAATAATGCAATTGCTAATGCTATTGGCATTCTAAAGCAAGCTCCCCAGGATGGATCCGATATGATTCGTAAGAAGCATGGGCAATGAGCACCATTATCTATGCTCCAGTAATCATAAGAGATTACATTCCTTCGGATGAAGTCCATGTTGCCCCATATCTACTACTGCAAAGTTATGTAGATCCAGGACAATTTTGTATTTACTGGAGATGGAATATCCTTGGTATGCGCTCAGTTCACTTTGGACGCATTCAGCCATTGAATACACTTAAAGCAAAACACGTAATTGCTCTTAATCCAGATATAGCCTATATAATGGGAGCAGACTGTGATGGGGATTGTGTTACTATTTATACAATCCCCACACTTTCTACAGATGAAGAAAACTTATATCTTCAAATGCAAAGGCAAAGACCTATTGGTAAGCCTACGTCTCATCAATCAAATGATCCAGAAGAAATTCTAGAACAGTACCAAATACCACAAGTACGTCAGAATTTCGACACAATATCTTTGTATGCACTTGGAAGATACTATACATCTGAGTTTTGGAATCTCTACGAAAAACAGATTATACGTTCTAAGGATCCGGCAGTTGATATTGAAAGAAGAGAATATCACATGTCACTAATTCCATTAGGGAAAAAGGATCCTGGATCTTCGGTTCGAGAATGCGAAGAGATTCTAGAAAGATTGAAGGATCAATGATATGGCAGTATACGTGTATCAACACGAAGAATGGCACATAGAGTCTCAAGACTATAATGTTGCCCTAGTAAATCTGCCAGCCATTCCTCGTAATCCAAATCTAATGTCTCAGATTATATCTTCCCTACCACATACCATCTGTCGGTATTCAGTCAATCCTGACGATATCACAGACTGGTTTATGTCAGGCGAGGAACGAACTGTAGTTTTTGAAGAAAAACTACGTAAAGACGATTTATCGCCCACACTACAGAAAATACCTTTTGTCCGATATAACATTACTCCAGCTTTGTATCATAGACGACTACCGCTAATATGGAAGGTGAACCGTCAAGCTCTCCAATTAGCAGATAACGACTACAGCAATTCCTATACACCATACTTAGGTGACATTGACAAACATATGTTTGCTTCTTTGAGCACTATAGTAATGGACACGCCACTCTCTTCTGAAGCAGGAATTATAGTTTCAGAATCAGGGATGAAACGGCTAACATCTTTTGAGTTTCTACACAATACCATTAGTACAAAATCTATGTATCCAAAGGGTACCACTCTTCCCCGTGGAGCTTGCAATATCATAGATGACAATAAGATTTTCAAAGCAAGATCAAATGTACTAATCAAAGGTAACCAAGCATACAATTACTTTGCTATTAAACATCTACATGTTGGAGATAAGCTAGCAACTAGACATGATCATAAAGGAGTAGTCTCGGCTATCCTTCCAGACAATGAAATGCCAAGACTTCAAAACAATTCTTATGCAGACATTGTCTTTGGACTGTCCTCATTGTATAGTAGAGGACTGTTTGGATTCCTATTCGATCTTATGTATTCCATGATTCGATATACAAACACGCAAGAACTTCAAAAATGGTCTCAGGGTGTTATCAAACCATTGCAACTGTATCATATTTTATCTTCGAAATCAACTAGTAAACAACAAGTAAGATTTCAAGATCAAACATATGATGCATATGTTGGGTTCATGCCTATTCTTAGATTACCCCAAGACTCTGAAAAGCAGCATGCAATCACAAATATACATGGTCCCGAAGATACTTTTAGTATCAACCATAATGCAATTTTTGTTGCTCAAACATTAGAACAATACTATGGTTTAGATACTAAAGTATCTAAATATCTAGCAAGTATCTATGGAGGATAATATGCAATTACACGAATCAGCAGAGAAGGTGCTACAAAGTAGAGGCTATAGAGAGGGAGAAACTTCTTGGGACCAAGTTGTTGATCGCATTCTTAAAGAACTGAAGTATAATACAGATGATATTGATATCAATGATGTCAATGGTGAAGCTCTAACCATTTACGATAAATTCATGGGTAGACTCACTAAACAGTTACTGTTAGATAGAATCTTACTACCTAATAGCCCATGCATTTACAATGCTGGGTCATCTAAACCAGCTTTATTTGCATGCTTTGTAGTCCCCGTAAGAGACTCCATAGATAGCATCTTCCAAACAGTGGCCCGAGTAGCCACCATCCATAAAAACGGCGGAGGAGTAGGAATTGATTTTTCTAACCTCCGGCCAGAAGGTATGCTTGTACATACTACTGGTAAACAATCAAGTGGGCCTGTTAGCTTCATGAAAGTGTTTGATGCCGCAACTGACTCTGTACGTCAAGGCGGTATCAGACGAGGAGCTAATATGGGCACACTATTTGTAAGACATCCTGATATTTTGAAATTCATTAGAGTTAAAAGAGAAGATCATTCTATCCTAACAAACTTTAATATCAGTGTAACCGTAGATGATGTGTTCATCATATGTGTTAAAAACTATCCCAACGAACCGTTCTTGGTATGGCATCCATCTTATGATGAACCAGACTATGATCCAAAATCCTTCGAAGTAGATTCCGTTAGGTACCTTAAAGAAGATGGCTTTGTCACCGATAACAAAAACGAAGCCGTTACTAATCAGTATATCTGGGATGAAATCTGTCTCTCAGCCTGGTCTGTTGGATGTCCTGGTCTTATTAACCTAGATCGAGTTAACCAAATTGAAACTCACTACGAAACCACAGGGTACATGCCACTAGGAGATTACTTCAAGTATCTACGCAGAGACAAAGATACATTATACGAAGATGATACTTATGAATCATTTTCTCTGGATACATTACAAAATATGGATCCTAATGTAGTATCTGACAAGAACTACCAACTTTGCACCAACCCATGTGGAGAAATCCCATTGACAGCAAATGAGTCTTGCGTACTTGCAAGTATCAATGTAGCTGCGATAGATACTTTCCATAAGTTCATGAGTAAAGCACCTAAAGATTCTGATACAGTTTTTACTGCCCTATTAAATAATCTCTTTAGCCAAAAAGGAAAACCTTGGTCAAATAAAGATATACAAACAGTCAAAAGCAAGATATGTGATTTGTTTCCACTTAGAGACATAATACTTCATACGTATGAAATGGACATACAATCTATCTTTGACGAGAAAGTCTTTGGTATGGAAAACTCGGTCAGAAGCCAAGTATTTTTTGGACTTGTTGTTACCGCTGGCATGGAAATGCTTAATCGCATGCTTAACAACAACTATTTCCATGACCCGTATATCGAACAGGTTACTAAAGAACTTCGCAGAGTTGGTCTAGGTCTTATGGGTGTAGCCGACTGGGCTATCCAAAATGAATTACGTTATGGATCAGATTCAATGCTTGAGGCATATGAAGATCTTATCTTGCAACCATTTGCTACAATGGCTCAACAATCTACCTTTACTAACTCAGGAGTATACGGAGGAACAATCTATAAATCTAATACGACAATTGCGCCAACTGGCACACTCTCAATCTTAGCGGAATGTTCTTCTGGTATCGAACCCAACTTCTCGTTTCAAACATATAAAAGGGTGTTAGATCAAGAACTCTATGATGTACACCCGTTATTTAAAAAACAAGCAGATAAACACAAATGGTGGAATAAAACTAAAGACGAAGTTCTTGCTGATCTATCAAAGCATCATGGAAGTCCAGGTGATATAAACGGTATTGATCCTGCCACTAAAAAGATCTTTGTTACAGCCCATGATGTTACTCCAGACGAACACTTATCTGTACAAAAACTTACCCAAAACTATATTACTAACGCAATTTCTAAAACAATAAACCTACCTAATGACGCAACTGTAGATGATGTATCACACATCTATCTATCTGCATTAGAGATAAACCAGAAACATCCATGTAAAGGTATTACTATCTATCGTGACGGATGTCGTGAATATCAAGTACTAAATACCTCAAGCACACTTGATAAATCTAACGAAAGTGTAACAAAATCATCTACTCCAGAACCAGTAAGATGGGATGGACCAAGCGAATTACTACAAGGTTATAGACTAAGAAGACAAACACGAGAGTGTAGTGTCTATGCTCATGTCTATAAAGATCCAAGAGGCTTTCATGAGATCTTTCTTAATGCAGGCAAGGCTGGTAATCTAGTCAATGCGTTGGCACAAGCATTAGGTAGAATCATTTCTTATGCAACAAGGAATGGTGGAGATCTAAGAGAAATTGGGAATAGCTTAATTGGTATCAGTACCTCTAATTATGCTTATCCCATTTCTCAACCTCCACACAAACAAAACTACGGTCTAGTAGATGCAGTAGGACGCATGATGATTGAACTAGCTGACATCTCTGATCATATGGAGGCTGATAATAACCAAAACTTAGAAGACGTATCAGAAAACTCAGCTAAACAAGTATTCGATAGTTCTAATAGCGGTGGTAATACATTTACCGAGTGTCCCGTATGCGGTATGGAACTATACCGATTAGGTCATTGTACAAAATGCTCAAACCCTTCATGCCAATATGAAGAGTGCAGCTAAAAGGAGAAAAACAAATGTCGATGATTACAGCAACAGCTTTTGGTAAAATCACCAAAGAGATTACCTACGATCAAATTACTTATAATAACAGTAGTACACCAGTGCAAACGGCCAGGGTTACCATTAGTTGTTATAATGTTTCTGCACCGAAAGACGCAGAGTATAAAACTATGTTCATTACAGTAAATGTTAAGGGTTGGAATGCTGAGTATCTACGTAAGAACAATGTAGGTAAGGGAGATTTCCTACTTGCGATTGGCCCATTGGGCCAGTGGACCGGTAAAGATGGGTATGTAGGCTTGTCTATCGAGTCTAATACAGTTCAGTTCTCTAAGGGGAACGGATCCCCATCGGTACCAGAAGCTACATCTACACAATCAGAACCAAAGGAACCATCTCCCAAAGCACAACCTACCTCTCAACCAGAACCAGATGAAGAATATGTACAACCAGCTGACGATCCAGAGGACGCCGCTGATATCTTCGCTGGCATGTAAAATTCATAAGGGGGTAGCTTCGGCTACCCCCTTTAACTTTCAGATGGATGAGAATTATGCCAAAAAACAAGAGTAGAAAGTTATTGGAAAAGTTGCAGTATGAAACAGAAGATGCTATCATTAACAAAGAGGCATGGTTAATCTTTGACGAACAAGGATCTTATAACAAGGTGCCTAAGATTCGGAAGCCAAAGAAAGCCAGAATCTAAAGCCTCTGTTAATGAAAGGCTACGTGTATGTATAAATTCCATACCAATCCACAACTTTGCTTTTGCCTATGTGATACAGAAACTACGGGACTTCGTACTGACAACAAAGACTTCATTATTGAAGTAGGGTTTATCTTTGTAAACAACCTACTTAAAGTAATGAATGCATTTGATTCCGTAGTATCAATGCCTAAACTTATAGGAATTCTAGAAGACCATCATAATTCCTATTGGCCGGAAGAATTTAGTGAAGCCTATAAGGTGCACAATATTGACCCCGGCGAAATTCTAAACTATGGTAGAGAACCAGCAATCATAGCTAAATCCATAGAAGAAATTATCGATCCTATTAAAGCCTCGGGCGTAGAGAAGATTATCCTTATTAGCAATAACGCCGCCTTCGATACCCACTTCCTCAAACAACTATACAATGCATCGGGATATAAATGGCCATTCCATTATGCTACATGGGACACCAGCATCATCCTGAATACCGCAAACTTAAACCCGACTAATTATGTTCATAGAGCAATGCCAGATGCACTAGAGTTACTCAGTAACCTGGTAACATACAACAATTCTGTTAAAGGCATTGCTTCATTGTACGTTCCTATTAGTTAAGAAAGGTATTATTATGGAACTCAAATCCGATAGGATACTTAAGGTATCTGGAACCACACTCGCGGGTAGATATTATCCAGAAGGCATTGTAAAACCGGACGTACCAGACAATGATCAGCATAGAAAAGAACTAATCCGAAATCATACATGTGCTTATTTAGATGATTTATCTCTTACCCCTAAACCTACTAGCCAACATAAGTCATCAGATATCAGAATCATTTCTGATCCGACACCCCATTACTTTAATTCCTTTGTTCCACCAAAGATAGTAATGATAGGCGAAGGTCCTGGATATACCGAAACTAGAACACAAACCCCATTCACTGGGCTAGTTCAGTTAGCAGACTCAGCGTGTCTTACTTGTAAACATCTACTTAAGCACTATGGATTTTTCTTTGGTGTATCTAAAACCTATGATGATGGTCCATGTTGTTATGAACAAGTCAGCGACATCAACGCAAACTTACCGTACTTTGGTGCTTCTATCTATGGGTATACATCCCCTCAAACAATCTTCAAGACTGCTGGGGAACTTTTGAATCGTATGCTCAAAAGTGCAGGTTACCCACGACACCCAAGAATGCGACTTCCGTATTACATTACTAATGCAGTCGAGTATCGTTGTCTAACCGATGATGATAAAAATCGTACCCCTCACCAAGACGAACTAGACGAACAAAGACCCATGCTACTTGCTAAACTCATGAGCATCAATCCTAAAGCCATCATGCTTATGGGTAATGTAGCTGGGCTCGCTTTGGGTTTCAAACAATCTCTACTTAAGATTAGATCATTAGAAGAACAGATTCAACAAATACCACTAGATTATATCTCAGTAGAATTTACAGATACCGACACCGGAGAAATCTCATATCCTCTGGCTAATGTACCTGTCTATGGATTCTATCATCCAAGTTACTTGATGAAGATGCACGACATGAACAAAGAAGAAGCAGCCAAAGTCATTCAATCCACAATCAATTTGCTAAGCAAAATCATTACGAACTATGCTTTATTTAGTAACTAGAAAGGAAATAACCATGGATCTTCTAGACAACATGTTTAGTAATATCGAAACTACAGAACCTATCTATCTCTCAGTAGAAACCCTAAAAGAAATTCCTATTGCAGGAGTAGGATTTGATAATTCTAATCCTTATCCTGAACACGAAGGATGGGATGAGACGATCAAACCGTCTCATATTAATAACGTATATTCGTTCCATAGACTATGTAGCCCAGAACAACACCCGCATATTCTTGCAGTAGAATCAGCTACACACTTTTCAAGATGTAAGCGACGAAATATTGTGGGAGCTTGTGGTCTACTAGATAAGTGTGGACTACCACTACGTACTATGCTTCGTCTTATCCCTGAGCCCTTAAACCAGTACGATGCCAACGCAGTTGGCGTATGGCTTCATATCAATCATGAAACATATGATGTTGTAAAACAACATCTTAATACGCACATTGACTGGTACTGTGTACATGCATTCGCTTTAGAATCAATGATTAATTCCGAGCACAGCACTAGAACCGTAATGGCTCGTCTTGGGTATCTACCCAACTCAACCAAAACTGGTGGATGCATTAGTGATAAGGTGGTAGAATACATCAAGGAAGGCTATGTACCATTTATTACAGACGTAAGCTGGCTCGTAGGCAAAATGTTTACTGACGAATATGATGATGACCATACTCTAGCTCCTCAGTTTACACCTGGAGCAAGATTACGAATCGGTATCTATGCCTCTAAATAGTTTTTGTGGGAGACAACATGCAAACATTACTATACTTCAACTGTAAGTATTGCCAGCACTTCTTGGTAAAGGCTGGTAAACCCATCTGTAAGAATGATGTTGTCATCAAAAAACCCATGCTAGATATTCATAGCAATACATTCAGCGTTAAAGACGCTCTTGAATGTAAATACACACCTATAACTAATGTAGAGGAATTAGATGACGAAATTAAGGGTATAAGCATAGGAGAAATCAATGCCCGAGCATGCCAATTCTACGAGCCCAAGTCAAACTTATGATCTTTACTCTGTTACACCAAGCTGGTTACTAGGTAAGAAACTCTTATCATCTATCGCTAGAACAAGAGTTGTCTCCTTGTTAGATATTGTTACCCAGGTACACTGGCCATTACCGTCTGTATTATACACAGACTATCAGACTAAACTACCACAAGTATTCTTTTGGCAACTAAAGAAGCTTAAGCACCCCACATCAAACTCGTGGAATATGAAAACCATCAATGCGGTGTATCCGTCAATACACACATATAATCACATATATGTACCACCAATTGATGATAACATGTTACATCTAAGAATTCCTTATCTGTCTGATGAACTACCACAGTCTCAAGAAATATCAACAGTTAGGATTCAAGATATTCATTCGATAAACCATGCTGATATGTATCAACTATCAGAACACCAATTACAAATTATGTATCTAGTTAAGCTAGATGAAGCATCTCAGATTGAGAAACTTATTCATAAGCTACTAGAAATACATGAAGAGCTGCCCTTCATTACTATGCCATATCATAAATTTACTAATGAAACAGCAGATATACTAGAGGAGTATTCAGCAAGACTATGGGCTATTACTAACTCACATTTCTGCTACCATACTCCAGCACAAATAACACAGAAGTAGGTGCTACATGTACATCAATGTTCACAACCATACAGATAGATCCATCCTAGATGCAGCACAGACAATGGAAGATATTCTTGATTGGTCTGTTGAACATGAGATCCCTGCTGTATGCACAACTGATCATGGATCAATTTGGGGAGCACCGTCCTTCTATAAAACATGTAAGTCACAGAACATAACTTATGTTCCTGGCACAGAACTTTATGTGCGTATGCCAGTACTTGACCGAGCACTAGCAAGAAATAAAGATAGATCAGAAATTATCAAGTCTAAAAAACCATATAGACACTGTGTGTTACTTGCTAGAAACAATACCGGTTATAGTAACCTAATGAAAATACTGTCCAAAGCATATGAGGACTATTACTATTCACCCAATGTACCATGGCACTTTATCCTAGAGCATGCAGAAGGACTTATGTGTACTACAGCATGTCTAGGTGGACTCTTTGCCAAAGACTTCATCGTCACTAAATGTGAACCAGATCCCAACGTTATCTGTCAACGCAAAGAAGATATCGTCAAAGCAATTAGCGAAGCTAAAGAAGCATTTGGAGATTATTTCTTTGTAGAAATACAGCCACATGCACTTGAGCAACAAAAGCTTGCAAACATATGGCTTGAGCAACTAGCTAAGCAATTTGGATTACCATTAATTGCCGCTAGTGACGCTCACTATACCAATAAAGAAGACAAAGAAATACATGATATTGTCTTACGTGTCGGTAAACGAGAACCATATGTTGGTAACTACCATCTAAGAACCGAAGATGAAATAAGATCTGAATTCTTGGAACATCATTCAGCCCTTAGTCCCAGGTCTATAGATGAAGCAATCAACAATACCAATACTGTATTGGATTTTAGTGTTGATATTCCTATTCATCAAGATCTTATTCCACATACAGGATCATTCGAAGACACTATGCAGGAACTTAAAACACTCGTTGCCAGTGGTCTGCGAGATCTGGGATGGATCGACCCAGAACATATTGAAGCGGCTAAATATGAGATTGGTGTTATACGAGATCAAGGCTACCCTCAGTACATGCTCATTGCTCACCAGATTTGTTCCTGGGCCACCGAGAACGGCATACGGTACTCCTATGGCAGGGGTTCCGTAGCAGCCTCTGTAGTGGCTGCTGCGCTCAAACTAACACACTCTATCGATCCACTTGAACATAAGTTAGACTTCGATAGATTCCTACACGCTGGTCGAGTAGGTCCTCCAGATATCGACTTTGACTTCGCTAAGTCTAGACGTAAGGAAGTACAAGCATATATTGCAGAACGCTATGGTGAAGCAGCTTGTATTATGACCTACTCTAAGTTCGGTATTCGTGGCGCAATTTCTTATATTGGCAAAGTCAAAAACTTTGACTATAAAGACACAAAGAACTTCTCAGAACTCTTTCCATCATCTCTTGATGATTGGGAACCCAATGAAGAAGAGGTTGAGAAATTCATTCGCTCTCATCCAGAGTTCAAGGAAGTTTATCGACTTGCCTCAAAGATGAAGAACCTTATTAGAGGTCACGGTATACATCCAGCTGGTGTAGTTATTAGCTCGGAACCTATTAGTAATTACTTTCCCGTTCACCTCAAGGAGGAAGAGTATGTAGTACAAGCTGATATGGATGAAGTCGAACTAACAGGTATGCTGAAGTTCGATATTCTAGCAAGCAAAACAGCAGATCTTTACCAGATTATGGAAGATCTCGTATATGTTTCTGCCAAAGATATTCCATTTGATGATCAAGCTATATATGAAGATATGAATACGGGCGATCTCACAGGTATCTTTCAGCTTGAAGGTAATACAACAGCTTCTGTAGTAAGGAAAATACAACCAACATGCTTTGAAGACGTAGTACACATCAATGCTCTATGCCGTAAAGCTATTCTTCCATTCTTACCTCAATACATTACCAATAAGACCACTAACAAATGGCCCAAGTTACATGAAGATGTAGACAAAATTCTTGAGCCTACCTATGGTGTTCTGCTTTTCCAAGAACAGGCACTAGCAATTCTGAAACAACTAGCTCATTATAATCCACAAGAAGCAGATGAGTTCCGCAAAATTACAGCCAAGAAAAAACCTCAAGAGATGGAGAAAGCCAAGGCAAAGTTCATTACTTCATGTGAGAATAATAATATTTCACAGGAAACGTCCGAGAGAGTATGGACTATGTTTGAGCATTTGGCAGGATATGCATTCAACAAAGCTCACGCAGTGGCATACTCACGATCTAGTGTAGCTTTTGCATACTATCGTTTATATTATCCAGCAGAGTTTTTCGCTACACTCTGCAATATGTCTGATACACTTGATGACATACATAAATATATCAATGCAGCAAAAAAACGAGGGATCAAAATCCTACCACCTAGCATTAATGGATCGGTGAATTTTGAATCCACATATACAGAATAGAAAGGTTATGTTATGTCGAACAAATATACAGCAATGCTATCTAATTCTTATTACAAAATGCAACGTGCATTATCACAAACATTTGGTTCATCAACAAGATTATGGTATGCACGAACAACTGCAACGCTAGATACATCAGAAAACAATTTCGTATCTCAAACAGTTGAACAATACAGACAAATTATGGATGCATTGCTTACTGACATGTATACAGAAGTAATGCTTACTGTACATGAAGTTGCACACAAACATGGATTCTTCGTTAACGAAGATTATGAAAGAGCAGAAAAGAGACATCTGAACTTACTAACACTCGATCCATATGCTCATGGTGAAAGTCCAGATGCATCTTCTGTTGAATTTGAAGATGGTGCCCATAAGTTCTTCTCTAACATTATCAATAAACTTTCAACCTGTAAGGCACCGGCACAGACTTACAATAAACTAGTATGCGACGCACTTAACGAAATCGCTTTTGTTGGTCATGCAATCTATAGTGCTATGAATGCACAATTTGAATACCTACAAAGCAGATCGGAAGTTGGTGATTACCGAACTACCGATTTCAAGAAAAACGTTGCTACATTCTGTAGCAAAGTAGATGCTTTAGACCTTATATGCAGGACATACATGTATGAGTCATATGACATGAACATATCTGACTTTGAAAAAGCACTAGAGCTAGGTTACATCATTGATCAATCCCTATCTCTGAATATTACTCTAAGACTTGATGATATCCGAGATGAGATCCAGCAGAAAAGAAAAGAGAAAAGTCATGAGCTACTTACAACCAATGTGGTATGAAGCACATATACTCAGACTTGGTTTTGTAGAACCTCCAATCTACTATCTGAAAGCCTTGAACAGTGCAAAAACAAGGTTATTCACAACATACTTTCAAAGGATTACAGGCATTCCTTCGGAGCGTCCACTATATAGTTACAATGATTTTATCTTCTACTATGTTTCTCGCGGACAGCAAGCACATCTACACTCATATATACGTAATCCAAAATCTTCCAAGAAAAACTATCGCGAATTATTCTCACAATACAAAATTGAATACTTAGATCATAAGTATTCACCAATTCAAGCATCAATTTTAGCATACCAAAAACTACAACAAACAATATCGAATGAAAATAAAGTAGATGACAAATTAGGTTGTCAGCATTTTATAGATGCAAGTCGCGATCTATTCAAAAAGATTTCAGATCGCATAAACAAAACTACTCTTAAAGCAATATGTGCGTGGGATGAATCAACACCCAGACTGTGTGTTGAACTTATCAATGACATTGAGAATTTCCTTACACTATTCATCGAAGAAGGAGATTCACTATGTATCCAAGAACTAAAAGAACAGTATAATGAATACATGATGGATAACATAAGGAGAAGCAAATCAATTGTCTAATCCTTCGAATACAATCGTATGTGGAATGCTCACTTTAAAGCATGCCGGATCTAGTCTTGAATCAATTCAAGACTTTGATTTCTCGGAGGTCAAAACCTTCGGCGAGTTTGTTAGGATCATTATTGATACTGACATAGCTCGCATCAACTCTATGAGAGCACTAATTTATTCAGGTGCCTTAGACTTCTTACCAGGATCTAGAGGTGAGAAAGAAGGCAAGTTTCTTGCTATACAGAAAGAAAAAACAAGAGACAAAAACCGCAAGAACAAACGTCTAGGTCCAATAGATGAATGGGTTGATCTTTATACCTGTCCAGGTATCCATTCAATCGAAGAACTGGCCAGCGAAAAATTGTTCACTGGTTTGTTTATTAGCAAACATATGCTAGATCTAGTAGCCGCAACTCAGTATGGATTATCAACAGCGTTACAGAATCCACAAGAATCGTATGATCCACCAATACATATCAATGCTTATGTCCAGAAATGTGAAACCATGAAGACACAGAAGAACTTCTGGTTTCAGAAACTTATCTTAGAAGATAAAAACGAGTTCTGTCAGGCCATATACTTTCATGGATATTCACAGAAAACATCTAAGCCCCGTGATGTTACCAATTGCATTATCAAATGTAACATTACTAAATGCGACGAAGAAAGCATGGTCATTGCAGACATACTACCCATTGATCTTAAACTCTTTTACAGCATTACATTTCCACAGAAAACTAAAGCAAAACAAAAAGAACTAATCAAGAAGATCAAAGATATCTGCGATGACAACCCAGGTATGATCCCAATTCACATGTCATGCGAAAATGGAATGGGAGAAATCCTAGGATATGTAAACCCAGATATTATGACAAAATCTAAAATCACCAAACTTGGTGTCGAACTAACAATCAAGGAATCATAATGAAGGGCAAACGAATACTCGCTCAACTCCTCAACTGTCAGGATGTTGACTTTGTATCCATACGCACGAGCTTGCGTTCTATTAGAGACCAGGCACACGCAGCCATGCTCATAGCTGATATCCATAGATCGAATTCACTCAAAGAGCTATGGGCCAATATGCAAGAACTAGCAGATGCTATGCGTACTAGTGTATATTGGATTGCATCCAAGATACGAATACTCACAGACGATCTACGCTATATCTTAAGTGTAATGCCAGAAGCATGCTGGTGCTTGGATGCCATGCATAATCACTTTGCATCAATGAATGATCTTGTAGACCTACTACGTCCATACCGTATCCCGGTAAAGCAACCATATAATCTGGCTGGATCTCTTGCAAAACATAGGCATGAATTCATTACCTATGTTAAATCACAACTAGGAATACTGCCCATTACAATTGGTGACGAAGGTACATATCCTATTCTCTATGAGAATATGAACCTATCTCCAACGGAGGTTGCTTGTCATTTAAGTAGACCGCTATTACGTCATCAATTGATAGTCACCGAAAGCGAAGACAGAATGCTTTCGCTTGCCTCTTTGTGGGGTGTTCCATATTATGCATGGAACATGGCGACAAGACTCATCCTAAATGATATAATGCCAGTAGAACAACTTAACCCTCTAAGGAAGGTATCATGGGAACATGTCGAATCAATCAGTAAAGTATGAGCTTTATGATTATCAAAGAGAAGCCTATAATGCCTTCTGGAATGGTGTTACGCATGGCATTACTAAGCCGGTTATTACTATGGCTACTGGAACTGGTAAGACCATTCTCTTTGGAAATATAGCTACCGAAGCTATTGAAAAGGGAATTACAAACCAGGTATTAATCATCACCCATACTGATGAATTAATCCAACAAGCTGTAGACAAAGTATGGCGTACAAATCCAAACTATGAAAATAAGATAGGCATTATCAAAGCAAGTACGAATGAATGTGATCAACCTATTGTTGTTGCATCTAGACAATCATTACATGGGAAACGACTTAAGACTTATTCCAAAGACAAGTTTCAGTTCATCATTACCGATGAAGCACATCATGCTACCGCTCCATCGTACCTAAAAATCTACGACTACTTCCAACCAAAGATTCATCTAGGTGTTACAGCTACCACTTATCGTACAGACAAACGAGGATTACATAATGTATTTCAATCCATCGTTTATTCATACACCTTAGAAGATGCAATCAATGATGGTAACCTCGTAGAGATCAGACAGAAGGCAGTTGAAACAGACGCCGATCTAGACTTTGTCAAAATAGTAGCCGGTGACTTCCAACAATCCATGCTCTCAACACAACTTAATACACCAGAGCGCAATCATATTATTGCATCTGGATACCAAGAACATGGTGAAGGAAGGAAAGCAATTGTCTTCTGCGTAGATGTACAACATGCAGTAGACATGGCTCAACATTTCAACTATATGGGCATAAATGCAGAGTCAATTTATGGATCAATGGATTTAGAACAACGTAGAGAAATCATCAGTGCTTACCGCAATGATGAAATCCAAGTACTAACCAACTGCAATATCCTTATTGAAGGATACGATGATCCATCACTCTCATGTATTCTTATGGCTAGACCAACGAAGAGTGAATTACTCTATACACAAATGCTAGGTAGAGGTACCAGATTATATCCTGGTAAAGAAGATCTTCTCGTTATGGATATCACAGATAACTCTACAAAACATGACGTCTTCTCTCTACCTAGACTTAATGGACTACCATTGAAAGACATGGATGGCAAAACCATCGGAGCTACAAAGCTATCGATGGTAATGGAAAACTCAGAGTATGCTTCGCAACTAAATGAATTTTACAAGAAGCCAGTAAAGACTCGTCTGAAAGATGTGGATCCATATAAAGGATCCTCTCTCGTTAACATAGCAGGATATCAACCTACTGAACATTGGGAGTCCGAACCGGCTACAGATAGACAGAAGAGCTATCTTATGCGTAACGGTATGGACGAACAAAGAGTAGAGTTCCTTACCAAAGGACAAGCTCAGGTTATTATCTCCCAGCTATTTGCTATTACAGAACATGAGCCAGCTACTGATAAGCAAAAGAATTTTCTACGTATGAACTTTGTACCCGAATCTGTTCTCAAGGTGATTAGCAAGCGAAAAGCTAGCAAAATCATCGACCAAATCATAAAGGAGA
The DNA here is from genome assembly GCA_019135895.1 of Bacteroidota bacterium. GTDB lineage: Bacteria > Bacteroidota > Bacteroidia > Bacteroidales > WCHB1-69 > JAGVVH01. The sequence goes on from JAGVVH010000452.1 coordinate 37,241, forward strand.
AAGGAGGACAGGAGGAACGAATGGCTACCGACAAGCAAAAGTCATTCCTTGTAGGGAGGTGCAATTACTCAAGAGAACAAGTAGAGAACATGACGTTTACAACGGCTACTAACATCATTAGTGATATTGCAACTAGACAAGGCTGGGCTAAGTAATTGAAGAAGTATACCCGCAAAATCTATACACGTAGTATGGTTAAGAAGCTTAATAGCCGTAAACACCATACTATGCACCATGTAATAACACGTCTTAAAGAACGTTATGGGATCCACTTCAAACGTGAAGATATCAAAAAGATAACCGAAGAGATCCAGCAATCTGGTGGGAAAAACTTCTTACAATCAAGCAGCAATAATGCTAGTATCCACGCCGTTTTCACTAAGTACTGTAACTCTGGTATTTATATCCCTTATATCTATGATAGAGACAAGCATCAGATTGTTACAGCTTTACCAGCTAATCAAATCTCTGGATTCCTATGTGAACTCCAAGATAATGACGCAATGCAATCTTATCCTAACCAAGAGCTACTTAAAGACCTTGTGAAACAGGTGGATCTATTCAAACAACTAGGAATTCTATATGAAGTAGAACCATATTTTGTGAGAGATAAGAAACAAATACACAAGGTGGATGATAGCAAAATTCCACTAATAATCGAAATGAGTATCTTCTTGCAATCTGAAAGACCATTGCCATCTAAAGATTTTCTAAATGAAATGCAGATACAACCCAATGAAGTAACATTCTCGCATGAAGTACTAGATACTGCTATAGAATATTTCGGCAACGAAATTCAACTTATCATGACTAGACTAGAAGCTCTTTTGCCAAAGCAATATAACATAGTACTATGCATGCATCATGGGGAAACATATCCTCAAGATGAAATTGTTGCACTTACTAATGGATCAGTCAAAGAACAAGCAGTACGTGTTTATTATTACTATAATACGTATCTAAATAATACAGGAGCAGATCTTCTATGTGCTTCTAATAAAATACAAAAGCTTTTGTTGACTGCTATACAAGATCCCAAGTGGGGTATATCTACAAACTCCGTAAACAAAATTGCTACATTTGTTGATGACCTAGATAGAATTGCAATAATTCTATCTTCTTACATCAACAAAACTCTCGCAGTTGAAGTTGAGATTATTGAAAACTCAATTGCAACCATCAATAACTTTATTGATGATAATACAGTTAGCTTGTCTCTTCTTAACACAGCAATTCAAGCTGTTAATAGAGTACGTTACGATTCTAACGCAGATAGTTACATGATCTATTTTCGAAAAACACTTGCACAAATACTACAACTGACGTATGATATCAGTAAGGGCATTTTGTCCTTACAACCCAACCACATATGT
>JAGVVH010000529.1 GCA_019135895.1 Bacteroidota bacterium
ATAATTTATTATCCTACCATTTTTTTGTTTAATCATGTATTTTGCAACTTCACGACATAACAACATTGTTCCAAAGAAATTTGTATTCATTATTCTTCTACTTATCGTGTATGGAGTAAGTAGAAAATGATTCATAGATGCAATCCCGGCATTATTTATTAATATATCAATTCTTCTGTGCTTTTTATAAATATTACGGATCATAGCTATAACTGCAATTTCATCAGAAACATCTATTAAGAAATGTGTATAATTTTCATGTAGGAGTGAAGAAGGTCTTCTACTACAGCCAAAAACGATATCACCTTGTTCAAGAAAAAAACTAGAGAGAGACAATCCCAAACCTTTTCTTGTACCAGTAATTATTATCACTCTATCCATTATCCGACGTTTCAATAAGTCTCAAAATATAATTTGAGAGAGAACCCACAGATCTAAAAGGGCTGATACGCAGAGACATAGCAGCTTCTGAAGTTAAAGAAATATCAATGCCTTTATCTAAAAAAGTCGTCTCAACGTCAACAATATAATTAACTAAGCCCATTGAATCAAGAATACGATTACTCCCAATCAATGCTGTATTGTTAGTAATATCAACTTCAATACTGTTTACTTCACAATATTCTTTAAGAACAGAAATCACAACAGATTCAACTTCTTTTATTGTCATTTTTTTATTTATTTATTGGTTTATAAAACTTGGTTTCAGTTAAATTGCAAGCTACACTTCCCCAGGATAAGCCAACTCCGAATCCACTTAGAATAACTTTACGTAAATCAAAATTGTTTTCATCTAATAAGTCTGATAAAAGTAAAGGAATTGAAGCAGGTCCTGTGTTCCCATAATTATTTGAATTGATTGGAACCTTTTCAATATCAACTTTCATTTTTTTTCTGATACTGTTAACCATAAATTTATTCGCTTGGTGTAGAGCAAATAACTGGATGTCACCTTTCCTCCAATCCATATATTCAATTAATTCATCAATATCATCACTAACATTTGAGATTGCAAAGTCGAATATCGCTGCTCCATCCATATACATATCTTCTAAACTTCTCCAATTGTTGTTATCATCTTTTTTTACATTATTAGTAGTAGTGGTACGTTTTAACCGAAAGCCTCCTGCTGGAATAATCAATTTGTCATAACCTAAACCATCAGAATTTAATGAAAATCCCATGTTGTTATTTCCTTTTGTTACCAATGTTGCTGTACCACTATCTCCAAAAACCATTCTTAAAGACCGATCCTTTTCATTTATCATTTTTGAAGAAGTATCACCAGCGAGCACTATAACTTTATTGCATGCACCTGCATTTATCCATAACGCTGCCTGAAAAATTCCATATATGTATCCAGAACAACCATGTCTAATATCTAAACAAATGGTTGATTTATTTAAGGCAAGTCTAGCTTGTAAAATATTAGAAGTAGAAGGTAAAATATAATCAGCAGTTTGTGAAACAAAAACTAAACCATCAATCTTAGATAAGTCAAGATGCTCCTTTTCTATCAGATACAATGCAGCGTTAAAACACATATCTGAAGAAGTCATTGTTTCATCAGCAATTCTTGCTCTTTCAACACCTGTTGCTTTAATGATATTAAAAACATCTCTTTCACCAAATAATGAAACTAATGAAGACATTTCTAAAACATTCTTGGGCAACCAGGAAGTAATAGCTTGAATATTAACATTCTCGATTATCGCTTTCATACAATATTAAAAATAATTATTTTAAAAGATAACCTCCATCAATCACGATATTAGTTCCTGTGGTCCATAAAGCAGCATCAGATAATAAATATATTACAGCATAAGCCACTTCTTCCGGTTTTCCATATCTTCCGAGAGGATAATTCTGCACATCAATTCTTAACTGTTCTTCTGTTATAGCAGAACCTTTAAAAATATCTGTTTCAATCATCCCCGGATTTACAGAATTGACTCTTATTCCCTTTGGCGCAAGATCTAGAGCCATTCCTTTCACCAAACCATTTACAGCTCCTTTAGAAGAAGAATAGATTGATGAAGCCACTGCAGAACAATATACACCAGATACCGAGGATATGAAGACAATGGAAGTTCCTTTACGAATTTTCTTTGTCTTCACCATAAGTCTAGTCAGTTCAGTTGGAGCGAAGAAATTCACATTCATCACCTCTTCAAAACTGTCACGTGTGGCAAATGAAAATGGAGCAACCTTTGTCAATCCCGCACAATTCACCAATCCGTCAATTACGGGAAGTTCTTTGTGTAGTAGATACAAATCTTCTTTTAAAGATAAATCAGCAACAATCAGATCATGACTGGATCCTTCCAACAGAGAATATGTTTCTTTCAACCGTTGTTCATTTCTTCCGGTTATGATTAAGGTTGCCCCCATTTTCGAGGATTCAATAGCTATTGCTTTCCCAATACCTGAAGACGCACCTGTAACCAATATCGTTTTCCCGTCTAAAGTAAAAGGATTATACATGATTATTGTCTATTCAAAACAAGGTTATATAAATCTTCAACTGTTGTAGATTTTTTAATGTCGTCACCAGTTACTTTTACACTATACTCATCATCACACATAGCTATAATTGTCAATGAAAGGAGACTACTCCACTCATCTAAATCTTTGTAAACAGTATCTAGCTTGATTTCAGACGGATTTGTATCATCAAACTGATTGGCAAAATTTTCAACAAAATCATTGATTTCCATTTTTATAATATATTTTTAGTTTATATTGTAATTTTGAATATTTATCAAGAGGAATTGCAGGATCTCCCATTACGACTGTATTGTTTGGTATTGAATTTATCACAACTGCACCGAAACCCACTGTAACATCATTTCCAATAGAAACTTTATTTTTTATTTTGGAAGGTGCAATCCAACATCGTTCACCAATTACCACACTACCTGATATTGCAGTAAGTCCCATAATATATGTATATCGTCCGATTTCAACATTATGTGCAATTTGAACAAGATTATCAATTTTGACACCCTTGTGGATTATTGTATCATCCAAAGCACCACGATCAACACATGTATTTGCTCCAATTTCCACGTTGTCTTCAATAATTACTTTACCCAATTGTGGAAATTGATGTGGTACACCACTTTGATCCCTTACAAAACCAAAACCTGCTGCACCTATAACAGCTCCGGAATCAATAATCACATTCTTCCCAATTTTTACATTATCGTAAATAGAACAATTAGAGCAAATAATTGTTCCTTCTTCAATAACACATTCACCAATACTACTATTGGGCCCAATAGTAACACTATGATGGATCTTGGCTAAAGGATGAATAAATACAGAACTATGTATCAGCCCTTTTTTACTTTTTTTCTCACTCTTTAAATGATTGATTAGTAACGTAAAAAACAGTTTTGGATTATCAGAAACCACATAACACTTTTTCAAATGAATATTATTCCGGGCTGTCTCATCATTACAAATGACAACTCTTGCCATCGTTTTATTTAGTAAATTAGTGCTTTTTTTTAAATTACCAGTCAAAAAAATAAGAGAGTCTTCAGTAGCAACGTCAACAGAAGAAACATGATTGATTTTCACAAAATAGTTTCTATTGTAAATCGAAGCACCAAACGATTCAAAGATATTTATATCTTCTATTTGTATCTTCGCCATAATAAATATTGATCTTAATTCTTATAAAGACAACACAAAAACATCGACATCACTTCACATAATCCTCAATTAATACACAAACTTTAGAAATCTCATCTTCTGTAATATACGGATGCAAAGGCAATGATAAAACAGTTTTACACAATTTTTCTGTTACCGGAAAATCACCATCGTTATAACCTAAATCAATAAATGCAGTTTGTTTATGCATGGGATTTGGATAATAAACCATGCTAGGGATACCATTCTCTTTTAGATATGACTGTAAACCATCTCTTTGTTCACGATTTTCCAATTGAATGGTATATTGTGCCCAGCTTGAGTAATACCCTTTGGGAACAACTGGAGTTTTAACTAAACCTTTGAGTTTTTCGGTGTAAAGAGATGCAGCTTTGTTAATATCAGTCACTTCGTATTCCCTAAAAGCTTTAAATTTAGGTTTAAGTATTGCAGCTTGCATTGTGTCGAGCCGGGAATTCATCCCTATTCTCACGTTATCATATTTAAATGATCCTTTTCCATGAACCTTCAGGGAATTGATTATTTCAGCCCATTCATCATTATCAGTGAAAATTGCGCCTCCATCACCGTAACAACCTAATGGTTTAGCAGGGAAGAACGATGTGGTGGAAATATCACCAAAAGTACAGGCCATACGTCCATTGATACTGCCTCCAAACCCCTGGGCCCCATCTTCCAAGATTAAAAGATTGTATTTATCTGCAATCTCTTTGACCGCAAAATAATCGGCCGGAAGACCAAATAAATCAACTGTAACGATGGCTTTTGGTGTTAATTTTCCTCCTTGAATGGTTTTCTGAATCATTTCCTCAAGAGAAACCGGATCGATATTGAATGTAACCGAGTCTACATCTACAAAAACAGGGGTGGCTCCTTCCATGGAAATTACTTCAGCTGAAGCAAAGAATGTAAAATCAGGTACAAAAATTGCGTCACCTTCTTTAATGTTCCAGGCCTTAAGAGCCAATGTCAACGCATCTGTTCCATTACCACATGTGATACAGTGTTTAGAACCAACATATTCTGCAAGTTCAGCTTCAAGTTCTTTCACGGGTTTACCCATAATATAACCACCAGATGCAGCGGTATCTGTCATAGCCATATCTATTGCAGGCTTTAACACGTTATATTGTTTTACTAAATCTCTAAATTGCATATATGATTATTTATTTAATTTCAATTAATCCTGTTTCTGTCTCTTTGTATTTTTTACTGCATGATGAGCATGTGAATTCTTTTGATAAACGTTCACCACATTCACATACCCAACCGATTTGCTTTGCCGGGACACCCGCCATAAGAGCATGATCTTTCACATCTTTGGTGACGACTGCTCCTGCTGCGATTAAAGCACACCGACCAACATTGTGGCCGCAAACAATGGTTGAATTGGCACCCAAAGATGCTCCCCATTTTACCAGTGTTTTTGCATAATCCCCGTGTACTGAATAATGAGAGCGTGGAGTTGTTACATTAGTAAATACACATGAAGGACCGCAGAAAACATTGTCCTCTATTTCTACTCCTTCGTATACGGAAACATTGTTTTGAATACGTACACCATTACCAATTTTCACATTGTTGGCAACATTCACATTCTGTCCTAAAGAACAATTCTCACCAAGATTAGCACCTTTCTGAACATGGCAGAAATGCCAAATTTTGGTTCCCTTACCGATAGTTACGTTGTCATCAACATAACTACTTTCATGAACGAAAAAATCTTTTTCCATTTTTTAAACTTTTTGAAAACTCTCTTCTGCGATATCAATCAACTCCTGTGCTTTCTCAAGCACTTTTACTACTTCATAGCCTGATCTTCCATCAGCGATCTCAATCTTTCCATCCACATTTTCAACGAAATACTTCAATTCCTCAGCGAGTGGCTGTTTCTTTTCATAATGAATGACTTCTGTTGGATTATCAATTTTGAAAGGTATCTCACTTTCAAATTTAATTTGCTTGTCATAGAATAGTATTTCTTTTTCTGCCGATGAATCTTCGAATGAGATCATACCTTTACTCCCTACAACTACTAACCGTTGTTCTTTGAAAGGGTGTAACCAGGAAACAAAAATATGAGCATGAATATTGCCGGGATAAGTCAACTGGGTCATTGTGTAATCATACACATTTTTTTGCAAAAACTTGCTTCCTTTAGATTCTATACTGATCGCAGGTTGCCCTACAAAATAGTCGAGAATTGATATATCATGTGGAGCAAACGACCAGAAAACATTTTCTTCTGTACGTACAGTTCCCAGATTCAACCTTGTGGAATACAAGTAATACAGTTCACCGATTTTACCTGAGTCGATTAATTCTTTAATTTTGCGAATTGCAGGATGAAAAAGGAGGACATGCCCTACCATTAGTTGTACTCCATTTTTTTCAGCAATTTCCACCAATTCTTTAGACGACTCAGCAGATAAAGTCATCGGTTTCTCAACCAAGACATTTTGCCCTTTTTCAAGTAATTCTTTGGCTATCTCATAATGCAATGGTGCGGGAGCTGCAATGGTATAACCATCGAACCCTTTTGCAAGAGCATCATTCAAATTAGCAAATCCACTTACAGGAAATTGATTTAATAGTTCATTTAATCTTTCGGCATTTGCTTCTACTATTCCACCCAGATTACCAGTTTGGAAGAGTGTTCTGATGTGATTTTGCCCCCATCTTCCACCGCCAATAACACATATTTTTTTGGCCATATATCTTGATTTACAATAATTCAATGTTTTCTCTGTTCTTAACCTCTTTCATGGCATTTTTGGTATCGAAAATGAAGATTGAATTCTCTTGAACAAAATCATAATCGACATTAGAATGTGAAGCGGTGACAACTACTAAGTCTGAAGAGCTTAAAAGCTCTTTAGAGAGTTCTTTTTCACCGTGATATTTTTCTCCTTTATATTTATATTCTTGAATATATGGGTCGAAGTATTTTACCTCTGCGCCCATAGACTTTAAAATGTCAATAACGACCAGAGCCGGACTTTCACGATAATCATCGATATCTTGTTTATAAGCAACGCCAAGTACTAAGATTTTTGAACCTTTCAATGATTTTTCAAAACGATTGAGAATTACACTGGAGCGTTCCATACAGTATTCCGGCATCCTGTCGTTGATCATCATAGATGATTCAATCATTGATGTATGAAAACCATATTCCCTAGCTTTCCAGGATAGATAATATGGATCGAGCGGTATGCAATGACCTCCTAATCCCGGACCTGGATAAAAGGCTTGAAAACCGTAAGGTTTTGATTTAGCCGCTTCAATTACTTCCCAGAGATTTATATTCATCTTATGGCAAAGAATAGCAAGCTCATTTACTAATCCTATATTAATATTGCGATATGTATTCTCTAATATTTTCTCCATTTCTGCAATTGCCGGACTTGATACCGTGTGCACATCTCCATCAAGAACAGCACGATACATTGTGGCAATTACCTCAAGAGCATCATCACCAATTGCTCCCACAACTTTAGGAGTATTTTTTGTCTTATAAATCAAATTTCCCGGATCAACTCTTTCCGGAGAGAAACCCAAGTAAAAATCTTTTCCACATTTTAAACCTGAACCATTTTCAAGAATAGGTTTTATCAATTCTTCTGTAGTTCCCGGATAGGTAGTAGATTCAAGCACAACCATTGTACCCTTTTTCATATATTTAGCAATCTCTTCAGTTGAAGCCTTTACATAACTAATATCTGGTTGTTGGTACATGTCAAGAGGAGTAGGAACACAAATGGCAACAAAATCAACATCCTTTATGAAACTGAAATCAGATGTAGCTGAAAGCATCCCCTGATTCACGATTTCTGATAAATCCTCATTAACCACATCTCCAATATAGTTTTCGCCTGCATTTACCATCTTGACCTTTTTGTCCTGTATATCAAAACCGATGGTCCTAAAACCGGCTTTAGCTTTTTCAACAGCAAGTGGCAGTCCAACATATCCTAATCCAACTACCCCGACAACTATACGTTTGTTCTTAATTTTTGTTAGTAAATTCTGTTTCATAATAAAGTTGATTATATTCTATATACGTTCTTTATGATTCAATTGATTTCTAATACATTATAAATATATCATTGTTAATAATTGATTAAAACTCCTCATAGGGTTTTGTTCAGCGGTAAAAAAGGATTTAATCTGACAAATATTTTCTCATCATACGTGCGAGATTCGCAAAATTATTAAAATATGATCTTGGATAATCAGAATGCTTTTTAGGAGGTGTTACCATTAATCTATCAAATTCAGATCTTGTAAAATTAAGTTTAGTTAAAATGAGATCAAGCTCATTGTCAAAATAGTCTTTATTATAAAGTGGTTTTCCCAATTCAGCTATTGCTTCAGCACGACTCATTTGCCCTGAAATAATTAAACTTGATAAATGAGACGTCCGTTTATCAATATTGAATTTTTTAGGTAAATAATAAACCTGTGCAAAATGGGTCAAGGTATTCTCGTAATGTTTGCCACCATAATAGTTGAAGCTACAAAAATTACTTAATTCTTTTATGGCACTTTCCTTATTATAGTCTATATAATCGAGGGGACGTAAAACATTAAGTTTTTGGGTATATTTAAATTTAATATACCTCTCAAAAAGTGTAACAAGAGGTAGTTTGTCAACACCTTTGGTCCCAAATTTTTCACTGATTTTCTTTATGTGATAACCATCTGAAGCATTGGTGCCATTTCCTCTTTGCAATATTGATTCTAGAGAAAAATTTGCACCCGACAAGAAATATTTAATCCCATATTTTTTAGCATTTTTATATAAATAACTAACAATAATATTGTCTTGTGGATTACAAATTCCGGGTAGACCAGCTATCATAAACGCCTTCGTTACATCTGAAAACTGGTCCTTGTCAGGTTTCTCAATAACCAAATCAATTCCACTTTTTTTACATAAATTTTCAATATTATGTTCAGCAATTTTTGTATTAAACCCATCATCAATATGAAAGGCTAGGATTCTTAAACCCCATTTATAACCTAAATACAGCAGATAGGATGAATCAAGCCCACCTGAAATACCCATTATACAATCAAATTTATTGTTTTTTGATTTAATTTTTATTTCATTCAACATTACATCTAATTTCTTTAATCCAGATTCATTTGGATAATAAATATTAGGCATT
>JAGVVH010000218.1 GCA_019135895.1 Bacteroidota bacterium
GAATGTATCTGACGTTTTTATCCGATGTAAACCGTTCCTTGTAAAATACCCAGAACCGGCAAAAACGTCCTTAAAACCTGAATGATCCCAACCGTTTAAAAACTAATTATGGTCAATCCGGGAATCTGAACAATAAGAAATAACCGAAAATGCGCAGGATGCTGCGCTTACTAAACCCAGAAAGGTATAGTGTTTTTCTTTCTACCCGTTATATGCAAAAGAATTCTCAGCATATTTGAATTGTGCTGGATGGCGTATACACCTACAAACAATTGCCATAGGCTGTTCGGCTGCCGTAATAATTACGGAAAGAAATGTTCGGTCATTGTTCCTTCGGGGATGCGGATAAAACCTCCTAAAATATTTAAAATTTAGCATGTTATGGTATCAGAAACACGTGCAGATTTTAACTAATGTTTTATCCTCAGTATTATTGTGCACAAAATATAAAAAGATTAATAAAATTTCTTTTAAGTGCTGTATAATTTAGTGGAGGAACAAAATGATATTTATAATTAAAGGCGGAAAGCGGAATGGGAAACGTTTAGAGGCTGAGTGGAAAGAAGGAAACAAACTTTTCAAAATGGGATATTCTTCTAAACAGAATATAGCTGCTGATGAATCAGTTATGATCTCAAAATTTCCTAACCCAGAACTAGTATTTGTGGCAGAAAGAGGTGAAGAGATAGTGGAAATTTAATAAGATAGAAAGTAGAGCTAATCGCGAAGCTAGGGCAATGCATTATCAGTAAACAGGAACGCCTGGATAAAATGAAAATTGTTCAGGCAACAATTTATCCATAGTACTTGAGGAGTCCACATGACAGGGTGTATTAGGAACGAATATTTCTTGAACTAATTAAAATGGGGAGGGATGGAAAAGTGAACGATAAAAAATGCAAATATTGTGCGATGATGATCCCAAAGGAAGCAAAGATATGCCCTCACTGTAGAAAAAAATTGGTCATATTGACTTTGCCAGTGAAAATTATTCTAGTGATATTATTAATACCCCTTACCCTATGGCTTTACGCCGATTTTCGTGCGTATTTCGGAGTAACGTCACCATCATCGGTCAAAGACGCTACATACCCGGACGCAGCGAAGCTCGGAGCTCATAAAGGTTATTCCTTTAATGGTTATACACTTAATAAGCGGGAACAAACTGTTCTAGAAGCACTTCTTATTGACGACTTAATTGGTTACGTTGATGGAAAGGAATCGCATGAAGACATGACGCCTATTTGGCAACATGAAATATCAACTATTGTTGCTGCCAATGTGAACGCTGATAAATTACAACGAGATTATGAAAAAAACGAAGTTGCTGGGGATCAGAAATATAGGGGTAAAAAATTGCTCGTTTCCGGCATAATCAAATCTATTGATCGTAGTGCTGGAGAAAACTATTTTCTTTCCCTTGCGGGTGGAAGTAATATGTTTATATCGCCAAAGGCAAAAATGGCTGATGGATTTAAAAATTATCTTGCAGGTCTTGAAAAAGGTCAAACGGTAAATCTATTATGCCAAGGTGATGGAATGTTGATTGGTTCTGCTATGCTAAACAAATGTATACCCAGAGATATTTTTATTGAAAATGTTGTAAATAATTGGGTAGCAAACAACATTACTAAACAATTTTCCGAAGGAAAGAAGGTCATACAACAGATTGTTATTGCTTCTATAACGCTGGCATCACTCTTGCCTGAGTCAAGTGATTGTTTTAAAAATGATAACGACAAACAAGACAAATGTATGTCTGAAATCGAAAATAGTTTGAAAGATAAAAAGATGTTTGAATCAAAACGTAATCTTGTTACAGAGAAGCTCAAACTTGATTTTAACAAAATCTTCGACAAGAAAGCTGCATCAAATATTGCAGGCACATGGGAGGGATCTCTGGATGGTGATGGCGAAATGGTTATAAAACAGTTGCCCACTGGTTTTGATGTTACATTAAGTGTATCTAGTTCATCTGGATGTAGTGGTTCAATTGAAGGTTCTGGTTCGCTTTCTGGTGATACACTAACATTAACC
>JAGVVH010000522.1 GCA_019135895.1 Bacteroidota bacterium
AATGCAATAGCGAGGGATGAAGGCAACAGAGAAGAGCGCTAATAAAAGCAATAATTCTATTCTTCGTAATTTTTTCTAAAACAAGAAATAATAATAAGATAGACAAAAACAACAAGATTCCGTTAGCCGTTTTGACCGCATCCACATCATCGGGAAAAACATTTAGTACCCCGGCAACAAAGAGCGGATAGCCGGGCGGGAAATGCGTATGTGGGGATTCTTTAAAAAACATAATATCAGTAAAACCTTTTCCATCGGAAATTGCCTTTCCGAGAGAGTAGTAATAGATATTGTCCCCATTCATATCCAGTTTTGAATCATACATGGCACTATAATTAGCCAAGAAAGTGATTCCGATGGTCAATAGCATCACCATCATGCTTACTTTGCCGGAAAAGAATTTATTCCAAATCTCAACCACAGAGGATTTGGTTTTGGAAGTTTTTTTTGCTTTCTTATTGTCTTTCATATTATATTAATATATATCAGTCAACAAATCTATATTTCAACAAGGTCCATATTGCCTCGAAGCCGTCATACCATTTTATTTTTTTCCCTTCTTCTACCGAGCGGGGATAGTAGTGTATCGGGACCTCTTTAATCTTATTTTTTGCTTTGATTACTTTGGCCGTCACCTCCGGACAAAATTCAAAGCCTGTACAGTTCAACTTGATCTTCTTCAGCACATCGGCATCAAACATTTTATAACAAGTTGGCTCGTCAGTTAGATGCTGACCGAACAAGATATTGGTAACTATCGAGACCAGCCGTCCTCCCAAATAAAAACTCCGGTAGGAATGTTTATTCTGCCGATTTAAAAAACGCGACCCGTAGACCACTTTATACTCTCCCGAAATAATATAAGGCAACAGCAGGTTGTAATCCTCCGGTTCATATTCCAAATCAGCATCCTGAATGATGATGATATTGCCCGTTGATAGAGCGATGGCACTTCTGATGGCAGCCCCTTTTCCCTGATTCTTGGCATGAGAATGCACAATAAGCTTTACTTCAGGGTTTTCGACCATAAATTGTTCTACTTCGGCGAGCGTATAATCGGTTGAACAATCATTCACCAACACTATTTCCATGCCCATATTTTGAATCAGCTCCACACGGGCCACTTTAGTTAACAATTGCTTAATGGTTTTTTCCTCATTATAAGCCGGCACCAACACTGAAAGAATAATGTTATTAGTAGGAGTCATCATGCAAAAAATATTTGCAAATATAGTATTATATTCATTTCATTAAAAAAAAAATTAAAATAGTTATCCTAAATTAAGATAATCATGATTAGGGCAATTTCAAACTTTTAACAAAAAAATTCAAGATAAAACTTCCACCCGGTGCTAACTTAGCAATAAAGCATTTCAAACAAAAAAAAATTTAGCCGATTCTATTTTCATAACATTGTATTTATAAAAGCATTATATTTGCAGTTCCGAAACCGCCAGTTCGGAACTGTACATTTCGGAACCGATAATCACCCAAAAAAAAGGCTATGAAATTTTATAATAGAACAAATGAATTGGACGAAATGGAACTTATCCGACAGCAGTCGGAAGAGCGATCTCAAATGACTTTTGTCATTGGAAGAAGAAGAATCGGGAAGACTAAGCTAATTTTGCAGTCAACTAAAGATCAGCCTGTTGTCTATTTTTTTACTGCCAGGAAGGCAGAACCGCTTCTGTGTAGAGATTTTACGGAAGAGATTGCTGCAACGCTCAATATTCCGTTTGTCGGGGAAGTTTCTAATTTTTCTGTTTTGTTTAAACAGGAATTTTGGAATATCAATCCTTCCGTATATAGCGATATGCAAAATATATGGGATCAATATAAGGATGTTTCCCATCTTAATTTAATTTTAAGCGGTTCGATTTATTCCTTAATGCACAAGATCTTTGAAAATAACAAGGAGCCTTTGTACGGAAGGGCAAACCACAAATTTCTTCTTCAACCTTTTCCTCCTTCGGTATTAAAGAAAATCATGACTGATTATCACCCGAAATACACAAATGAAGATCTGCTTGCCCTGTATGCTTTTACAGGCGGAGTGCCTAAATACGTGGAATTACTGATGGACAACAAGGCTTTTACTTATCGAAAAATGATCGATTTCATGATTCGGGAAAATTCCATTTTTATCAACGAAGGAAAAAATATCTTAATTGAGGAATTCGGGAAAGAATATACCCGGTATTTTTCAATATTAGCCTGTATTGCAGCCGGTTTTACAACAAGAAGTCAAATTGAAAGCTATTTGCAGCAGGAAATCGGCGGTTATCTGACACGATTAGAAGGGGATTTCGATTTGATTGGAAAAAAAACACCTCTTTTTTCTAAATCCTTAACAAAAAATGTACACTACAATATTAAGGATCATTTCCTGCGTTTTTGGTTCCGGTTTGTCTATAAATATCAGCGATTTATTGAATCCGGAGCAATAGAGCAACTTAAAGAATTAATAGACAGGGATTATCCTACCTACAGCGGAATTGTTTTGGAACGCTACTTTTTTGATAAATTCAAAGA
>JAGVVH010000006.1 GCA_019135895.1 Bacteroidota bacterium
AATTTTTGATAAATCTTATAAGAAAGAAAACTTTTTCCAAACATCATGGGCTAATAATACTTGAAAACAAGAAAAATACAATTTTAGTTCTGTTGGGTTTTGAGACAGCCTCAGTCATCAAACCTTTAAGGTGTTTACGTCACAATTCCTTGCGCAAAGTGAATTTAGAATGCTTGTTTTTTGCTACTACTCTTTCAAAACCTTCTTAATCACATCACCGGTTTCAGTAGATATTCTCACAAAGTAAACCCCAGTTTGCAAATGCGAAATGTTTATCATAATTTCAGAGGAGTTTTGGAACAGAAGAGGTGAAAATACCTTTTTCCCGATTACATCAAAAAACTCAATACGCCCAATTTGCACTTTATCACTAGTTATTCGTAACTCATCTCGTGTTGGGTTCGGACAAACCGAAATGCCCGACAACTCTGTCTCGACAATCCCCACCTCTCTCTTAAATACTGCTAATAATGAGCAATTGGATTGGACATTAGTAAACGTGTAAGCAGCCATTGTCCCTTGAAATTCCCCGTTTACTATAACACTATCAATGACATAATTGCTGTAGGGAGTAATGTTGAACATTAGATCGCTGCCCTCTTCAACCTGAGTTTCTCCGTAGGGAGTGACCGTTCCAAAAGCTGTGTTATTTACCGAAGAAACAACAGAATAAAGAGGAACATCCGTACTGAATGCTGCCGGCTCACTTGGCAATGATGCAAAATGGGTAGCTGTTTCCTTCTTGCGTTGTGTAAAAATGTATGATGTGTTCGCTGTTAATCCTTGAAAGATCGCCGATGATTGCCAGATTCCACTATTGATGTTGTACTCACAACCCGAGACCTCATTAAGCGTAATGCTCGTTGTGGTAGTGTTGCTAAGAGTGGGTAGTAAAGGTGCAGACTGTGATGCTTTTGACACAGCAGGTGTAGCCGGTGATATTACGTTACCTGCGCAATTTTCCGCTGATACCATTACCGTAATTGTTTGGTTTATATCTTCTTCTACTAAGACATAGGTTGCACTGTTTGTTCCAATATTGGTATTGCTGCGTTTCCACTGATAGCTTAAAGTCCCTAAAGAGACGTTGGGTGTTGAAGTCAAACCGGTTGTAACAGCGGTTAAGGTTTCTCCAAAGACTGCACTTCCGGTAATGGAAACTGTACCACCCAACACCGAATTGCTCACTGTAATTGTAAAATATTGTGTATAATTTATGCCAATAGCTGTGCCATTGGTAATGGTTGCTCTAACCGTTACTGTTCCGGTCGCTGTAGTATTGAGCGTATTTCCGGCAATAGTGGCCCCGGTAGTCCCTGCATTTTGCACACTCCACGTTATTGTTTGATAAGTGGCATTGCTTGGTAGAACTGTACCGGTAAGGGTAAGTGGTGCATTTGCTGTGGTAGTTGTGGAAACACCTGTGATATTGTTTACAGGAACAAAACCACCACACGTTAAGCCCTGCCAACGCAAAAATGGTAATCCGTCGCCATCGCATATTTGCCATATACCTGAAGGGTCTGCAATACTCCATAAGTAAGTCGTGTACCAATTGCTTGATGTCGTATAAAATGACAAGCTTTTCAATGTAATAAGAGATTGTGCTGACCCTGAAGTAGCCGTATTATTGGTTATGGTAATAGTCGTGTTGTTACTTTGAACTACCATTGTATTAAGAGCATACATCTGATCTCCGCCACTGATACTATTGGTTTGTCCAAATATACGATTAACATTTGTTGTATTACTGGTTGCAATTACAGAATCATTGGCAGCAATTGAATTTGAAACATCACCGGCACCTGAATCTCCGTAATATCCCACTAATCCTCCCACTTTTTCAGTCCCCTTTACCGTTCCAGTTGCGTAACAATTGTTAATGTAACAACCGGTGGCTGAACCCACCAAACCACCTACATTGTTTTCTCCTTCCACATCTAAAGTAGCGAAGCAATTGATTAGGGTTCCAGATAAAGAGCCCACCAATCCACCGGCACCATACCCTGTTCCTTTTACGTAACCTGTGGCATAACAACTATGAATTGAAGGTGAGGGGTGATACTGTTGTTCAGTGGCATACCCAACTATGGCTCCGACATGAGAAGCTCCACTAATATTACAGTTTTCTATACCAAGGTTTTGAATAGTTGCTCCCTCTATACATCCAAACAATCCGCAATCATTTGATGTACTTGAAATCGAGAGATTTCTTACCACTTTTGCATTACCATCAAAATTACCTTGAAAAGATGACAGAGAAGATCCTATAGGGGTCCAATTTGCATACCCGCTAAGATCTAAATCTGTCATTAACTTGTAATATTTACCTGCTGTGGCATAAGTTTTCAATAATACTGTCACACTCTACGTTTTGCCAACGGAAGAATGGAAAACTTGTTTCATTGCATATATTCCATATCCCCGATGAATCGGCAATACTCCATGAAGTAGCGGTACTGTACCAATTGCTTGTCGTGGCGTAAAATGACAAGCTTTTCAGCGTAACAGGCGATTTACTCGTTCCGGCAGTATTTGAAGAATTGGTTAAATAGTAACTATTGTTCCCTTCTTTTATAATCATAACATTAAGTGCGTAGTTATTATAGTAAATTCCCGAATTATTTCCACATACGCGACTTATATTACTTACGATGGATGTTGTAATGATGGAGTCGTTGGCTGCTACGCAATTTTTAATATTTCCATAATTCTGCCGTCCTACCAAACCGCCTACATAGTCACCTCCTGCCTTAACCTTACCGGATGCGTAGCTGTTGGATATATTAGATTGGTTATATCCTACTAACCCTCCAACATTTTGATTTCCGACTACATTAGCAGTAGAATAGCAATTGCTAATGGATAATGCGGCATATCCCACCAAGCCGCCTACACAGGTACTGCTTCCGCTTACATTGCCGGTACTATAACAATTGGATATGGTGGTATTATTGCTGTATCCCAATAAGCCTCCCACATATTCTTCTCCATTAACATTACAATTTTCTATACCAAGATTTTGAATGGTGCCATTTATGGTATAACCAAACAATCCTTGATAATCTGAAGAATTATTAATAGTAAGATTTCGCACCACCTTTTCATTACCGTCAAAATTGCCTTGAAAACGATGAGTGTTGTTATATGCGCTGTTATTGCCAATCGGGTCCCAATTATCATAAATACTCAAATCAATATCATTCATTAACTTATAATATTTGCCTGATGTAGTGTTGCCCTCTCCGGTGTTTATACAAATGGCAAATGCTCTTAATTGCCGAGGGGTGCATATTTGATATGGGTTTGATGATGTCCCGTTTCCGTTGCAGTAGTAATTTAAAGAAGAGACAATGGAAAAGTTTTGCACATAATTAACTCCCATTGTTATGCCGTCTATAATAGTTGCCATAACCGTCACTGTGCCTTCAGCAGCAGTATTCAGCGTATCCCCTGTAATGGTTGCGCCGGTAGTTCCCGCACTGACAACACTCCAAATAATCGTTTGGTTGGTTGCATTATTTGGTACAACAACCCCGCTAAGCGTATAAGGAACTCTCGAAAATATTGTATCAGGAATATTTGTAATATTAGCTACAGAAATTACCATCACAGAAGTAAAATCTTGTATAATATTATTGGATATATTGGAAAAAGTAACAGAAGGAGGGAAAAAGCCATATCCCTCCTTAGTTGGTGTTAGGGTAATATTGGCGCCCTGATACACTGTAATGCTGTATTCTCCGGATGCATTTGTCAATAAAGAAGAATCACCCTCATGTATCATCATAACACCTGCTAATGGATTCCCATTGTAAGTAACCTGTCCGCTTATGATATAGGTGGGTGGATCAATTCCTTGCCTTTCATAAGCACCCATGTCCACAATGGTGTCATAAATTCTTGTATTCCCAGCCAAATCAGTAGTATCGGAAAGCGTAAGAATGGCATTGCTGCCTGTGTTAATGCAGGGCGAATTTACTTGAAGGTTATAATTGTTAAAAAAGAGAGGTCCGCCGCTTTCATTATCTTCTGCAATGATGATATTGCCGGTACCCGGGTATTGTTCCTGAATAGCGGAATAGGTAACAACTGCTGCATTTGATCCGCTTGGCGTTCCAACTTGTTCCCACACAAGTGCATAGTTGTGCCAAAAAATACAATTGGCAGCACTTGTGCCTGTGTTTGTATTAAAATAAATTCCGCCACCTCTGCCTGATGTATTCCCAACAAAAGTGCAATTGACACTTTTGCCGTTTGTGGCAACAAAACCGCCTCCGCCATTGGTTGTAGCACCGTTATTTAATAGTAAGCAATTATATGCACTACTTCCGTAAAATCCGCCACCTTCACCGGAAGTATTATCTTCTATTCTGCAACGAGTTATTATTCCTTGATAAATTCCACCGCCGTATCCACCTTGTAATTCGTTTTTTAAGGTTCTATTATCTTTTATTATACAATCCATTATTTTAGGATTTGTATTGCTAAAGTAAACACCACCGCCATAAGCGGAATAAGAAGCAGAAGCAGTAGGATTAGAAACAGTGTTTCCGTTTATAATACAATTAGATATTGTCGCATTACTGCCTGAACAATAAATACCCCCGCCATAAGGAGAAGCAGTAGAACTCGAGGCAACATTTTCACTGACAATACAATTTGCTATTGTTACATTATTACCGGAACTGTATATACCTCCACCATAAGATTTAGAGGTGTTTCCATTAACAATACAATTAGAAATATTCTCGGAGCCATAAATACCACCACCCTGTGTAGCACTGTTATTAGTAACAGTGCAGCTATCTATTGTTCCCTGATAAATACCACCCCCATAAGTAATAAGGGATAAATACCCCGCTGGAGTATTATTGCTAACAATACAATTCCTTACAAGGACAGATGTATTTGCATTACAAATTCCACCACCATATAATTTAGACTGGGAAGAAGGGCCAGTCAGATATACAGTATTATTGCTAATGGTGCAATTACTTATTGTCCCGGAATTATAAATACCACCACCATAAGTATAATTAATATTAGAAAAAACACCAACAGAAGATGCTGTATTATTACTAATAACGCAATTACTTACAGCACCTCCTAAATTATAAACTCCACCGCCATAACTGTATATATCACTATTCCCACCATTTCCGATAGCAGAAGAAGTGTTATTGCTAATAATACAATTACGTATAGTCCCTCCTGAATTATAAACACCGCCACCACGAGTATTAGTACCATTAACAGAATTATTACTAATAACAGCATTAGTCAGGATACAATTGGCTTTAATAGAGGCACCTCCACCTTCTCCGGTTGTATTTTTTCCGTTGGTAATCGTTACTCCATCCCAAGTTGTTTCCACAGAAAAATCGGTTGCCTGGTTAACTACCTGCACTATGTTTTGTCCGTTCAAAACCGAAGCATGGGGATATTCCCAAGGTTCAATAGTGCCATTGCTGTCCAAATCACTTTTTGGGCGGTCGGCTATAGAGGTCTCATCTCCATAAAAACCACCATAAACATCAACGCCCTCTTTCATCTGTAAGGTGGCACTCAGATTATAAGTTCCTTCCCCAATCCAAACCTCTCCGCCGGAAAAAGTATAATCTATCATGTCCTGAATACTCCCGGAAGCATTAGCCCAAGAACTGCCGTTGCCTGTGCCACCGACTTTCACATAGCGGATTTGAGCAAAAGTACTCACTGTCATTAAATTGCAGGCAAATAGTAATAGTAAAATTCCCTTTTTCATTTAGTATAATATTGTATTTATTGTTTCAATTTTCTTTTCAAGATATTTCATCTCGCCTTTGCATTATTAAATTTTGCTAAAAACTTTTTAATAGACTAAACACCCGCCATGCATCTTCCCTGTTTGCTGTCTTTAGTCTTTTCCTCTCTTTAGCAAAATTCTTGGCAACTATACCCCCAAAAATGGGTGGCAATTTGAAATCTTATGCTATAACTGTAATTTTTAAATAATTGGGGGTAAAAATATAAATATTTGTTATAGCCCTCTTAAGAGGAAATGTTAAAAAAAGTTAATAACTAATTTTATAGTTATAAAACTAAAAAATAAATTATACTTTTGTGCGTTTGAATATTGTAAACTATCAAAAACAGAATAGCTATGAAAGAGTTAACAAAAGCAGAAGAACAAATTATGCAGGTTTTATGGCGAATTGAGAAGGGCTTTGCAAATGAGATTATGGCAAATTTACCTGAACCGAAGCCGGCCTACAACACTGCACTTACGATTGTAAGAATTTTGGAAAAAAAGGGATTTGTAGGTTATGAGACTTTTGGAAAGGCAAACCGTTATTACCCTCTAATAAACAAAGAGGCCTATTCTAACTCCCTCATAAAAGGATTGGTGAAGAATTATTTTAATAATTCATTTAAATCAATGGTTTCTTGTTTTGCCGACAATCAGAATATTACTTCTCAAGAGCTCGAAGAAATCAGGGCAATTATTGATAAGGGAAAAAATAAAAATAAAGAATAAAAATAGTATTAACCATGAATGGATCTATTTCGTCACTTATTCTTTCAACCATTGCCACCATACTTTTGTATGGATTCTATTGGGCATTTACTTCCAGGGAGAAATATTTTCTGGTAAATCGAATATACCTGCTTTCATCCTTAATATTCTCCTTACTACTCCCTTTCATTCATATAAATTTATCGTTATTTTCTGCTAAAGCAAATCTATCTCTTCCGGTCTTAGAATTGATAACGCTCCCTGAATTAACCATAACAGCAAATCATAATTCCTTTATATCTTTGAGTAGCATTGTTTTGATTATTTATCTCATCGGAGCAGCAATTTTTACTATAAAATTTATCATAAAAATTTTGACTATTGTATCGCTTATTCGTCACTCCAAAATAATTAAATCAGGCTCTGTAAACATCGTTGAAATCAAGGATAATTACACTCCTTTTTCATTTTTCAATTATATATTTATAAACAGCCATCATTATTCAGGGGAAAGCTACAAGAAAATCATTTTGCATGAGAAGGAGCATATCAGAGAAGGGCATTCTTTTGATTTAATTTTTGTAGAAATCGCCAGAATTCTACAATGGTATAATCCGATCATGATACTATACAGTCATTCATTACGCCACATCCATGAATATTCCGTTGATGACCACATCATTGAGCTTGGCATAAAAAGAAATGATTATTTCGAGTTGCTTTTCAGCACGATTTCGGGAAAGCAATTTAATAATATCAGCAATAATTTCAATTATTTATTAACAAAAAAAAGAATTCTTATGATGACACAATTAAGAAAATCAAAATGGGTAACGGTCAAGTTCTTACTGGCATTACCCCTTGCAGCAGCATTACTTTTTGCAAATGGCATTCAGGCTCAAACCGGATCTCCGAAAGATGCTCAAGCAAAAAAAGTTACGGAAGTGAAAGAAGCTCAAAAAGTTATTTCTTCTCAACCTGTTCAAAAGATTGCTGTTGATCCACAAAAAGAGAGTAAAAAAGAGGTGACTCAAGATGAAGAAAAAGTTTTCCAAATGCCGGAAGTAATGCCGGAATTTCCCGGAGGTATGGAAGCTCTATATGCCTATTTGGGAAAAAACCTAAATTACCCTAAGGCAGCTAAGGAAAATCAGGTTCAAGGCAATGTGGTAATTAATTTTATTATTGAAAAAGATGGGAAAGTGAGCAATGTAAAAGTGATGACCAACAATCTGAAAGGAAAAGAAAACACACCTCAAAGCGCTATCGATGAATGTGTTAACGAGGCTACTAAAATTATCAAAAATATGCCCGACTGGAAACCCGGGACGAATAAAGGAAAAGCAGTCAGAACTATTTTTAATATCCCAATTAGATTTGCCTTGAAATAATTAAAACTCTTTTACCACACCTCATCAAAATTCTCGGCATTCTTTACTTTGGGATCTCTTTGGTACTCGAGCAATTTAGCATATTTCAGGTAGGCATTTACAGCCATTGAAAGGGAAAGTGTAAAACCATCAATCCCACTGATGATGCCTCCACGAAAGAAATAGTTCCCCACAAAAGACCAAAAACCATGATGAAACGGTGAAAAAACATTGGCACGTCGTCCATTGAGAAACATTATTTTGGCACTGCGTGTACTATAATTCCGGGCGGGCTTTGAAAAAAGCTCGCCTATGTTTTTATAACGATAATGCAAAATAGCGGCTTTTAATCGCTTTGTATTGTCCAACGGAACAAAAGCATGTTGCTTGGAATCCACAAAGCGCTTCTTATCACTGCTATAAAGCCGTACCAAATAATCAGGATACCAACTACAGCAACGCACCCAACGACTCCCGATATAATTTCTACGACGAACCGCAAAGCCGTAGTAGGGAGTATTGCTTAAATCCAAGCTTTTTATGGCTTCAGCCAACTCAGGCATTACCCGTTCATCAGCATCAAGACTAAAAATCCAACGATTGGAAGCATATTGCAAACCCACATTTTTCTGAAATCCATCCCCAAGATAGGACTGAACCACGACCTTAGCTCCCGATTCTCTTGCCAATTCTTGCGTTCTGTCACTACTTCCCGAATCCACCACAATGATTTCCTCACAAATTTGCCTAAGTGACTCAATACACGCTACAATATTATTTTCTTCATTCAGTGTAATTATCAGTCCTGTAATTTTTTCCATTATAAAAAACTTATATTATCTATATTTTATCTTGTAATGCCTTGGCTGTTTCTATTTTCAACGAATTATAGAAGTTTCACCACCACATTCATATTTTCCCCCAACAGATTCTTCTTCATAATCATGGCACAAAAATAGTGAAAAATCAAAATGTTTGAAATTTTGAATAACTTTTCAGCCAAGTTACTTGAAAGTTTATTAGGTGCAGAAACGCCAGAATCCGAATTTTTAGAGAAATAAAAGCCACACGCTATTATGCAATGTGTGTGTTATTCTATATCAGGCTTTATAATATCCTCGGTTAACAGTACTTCAGAAGAAAGATAACAAGGTTTCTCAACAATAAACGGCTCATTTTTAATAATTGAGGATAAGCTATCTTTTATTGAAGTGGTTTCATAGTAATAATGCTCATCAGAAGTCCCAATGTGCGATTTAACGTCCGAATTAAAACCGGTTTTGTATATTCTTGTATTTTTCATAGTGCAAATATACTTTTTTTTTTGATTTACGCTTTTTCATGTTTCCATCCTTCTAACGTCCTATTGTCCTGTATTATTATTTGAGTTGTAGGAATTGATTGTGAAACTTGAATTGATTGCTTTACAAGTGTCCCTTCACTAATGAAAGCATCACAACCATAATTAATTGATTCAATTAAAGCTCTTCTGAAAGAGTAGGAATAACTTTGATTATTTGCAACAAGGATTTTAGGATCGTATGGCAATAAAAGTTCCATTTCTTTTTGAATATCATCATTGACAGCTTTTATAACCTTGTAAAACTCCATAGATGGTTTTTCAATTTGTAAACCTAAACTTTCAGTTGCTTCTTTTCTGTGTATTGTATAATCATGACTGCCTGATTCACTGCAAAGGAATTTAATAATTTCATTTTCTTTAGCTTCACCAAGACCTTGATTTGCCAATAGTTTCTTGGCCAACATTTGAATCTGGCTTTTTGATTTATTAACCTGACCAAGTGTCAATGGATGAATTTGATTGCTCAAATTAATAAGAATATTTGCAAGTCCAATTTGATCATTAATGCCAAGTTCCTTTTTTGCCATTTCAAGATAGGCATTTACAAATTCCACGCTTACAGGTACTCTTGCATTTGGATTATTTAATCCTGGAATCATCGGGTTTAATGGTCCATTGACACTTGGGTCAATAGGTCCTAAAGTCGCTTGTTTTGTCATAATAATTTTATTTGCACCAAGACAAATCAGTGTTCCTGCACTATGACAATTGAATGGAATAATTACTTCAAATTCCTTACAAAAATTTCTTATAAGATTAACCAAACTCCATGCAGCTAATGTTTCACCACCTCTTGTATAAAGATAAAGTGAAATTTTTTCAGTATCACCAATTTTATCAAGATGTTCGGTAAAAATTGGAATAACATCAGATGCAATCTGAGTTTCAAGTCCTTTTCTATCACTGGTTGCATAAACAATTAGTTTAGATTTTCTTTGATTTTCAATTTCCTTGTAAAGATCAATTCTGTTTTTTAACATAATTTTGTTTTTTTAGTTTATAGTAGTTTTTTTATCAGAAGTAGCATAACTCGCTTATAATTGGACCTTATCCCTTTCATCTATTTCACAGTTTATCGCTTTTGTTCCCAAATATGTAGCCGCTGACTTTGGTTTTCAGTTACAATATTTGATTTTTTATAAAATGCTTTTGATTATTTTATAAAAGCTCACAAAATTAATAAATTTTATTTAATAAAAATATCAATTTGATTTTTTTGTATTTTTTTTAAATGTTTATTTATTACAAATATAGCTTTTCAGTTGTCACTCTTAAGTTTGATAGGAAGCTATTCCGAAAGTGAAGTTCGGTATGAATGGTTTTATGAATAGATGATTTTGATTTCGTAATTACAAAATTAAAAACCGTTGGTCGCATTCCTTCCGGAATGGGCGAATTATTGTTTCAGCAGGCGACAGAAATGAAAAAACCATGGAAAAATTATTACAACAAGAATCCGCCTTTTGTAAACCTATTTTAGGACGAGACACAAATATAACACTCCTACGGAGCGGCGGGTAATGTCCCAAAAAGTGTGTATGGTAAAAGTTCATTTTGTATTTGCAAAGTTATTATTTTTTTAATCCTATTTTCATCTTCAAAATTTTTGCGGTCAATAATCCCATCTGA
>JAGVVH010000309.1 GCA_019135895.1 Bacteroidota bacterium
ATATGCGGACATTAAAGTACAGGGCGAAAGCAGGAAAATCACCTTTGATGCCGAGGTTTCATTAGGTAATCCTGGCGTTGAGCATATTACGCTGCAGCACGACTGGATAAGGAAACTTTTAAATGATCTGGGCGAATTTGATCTGTCAAATAAAATTCCTGTAATCAAGTCAAGCACCGGAGAAGAAACCCCGGGCTATTGGAGTTTGTGGCAAATAAGTGCCCGCAATAACCTGGAAAGTAAAATTCAGTATCAATGCTACTTTTTAGCCGATAATGGAAAGCAATACAGTGCCTATGCCCATGATATCTGGAATCGTTTGATCAACGGATCTGGAAAATTTAGCATAGATGGCTCACAGGCGTTCAATGAACCGGAGTCGTTCCAAAAAGAGATGAATCAATCCTTGTTTCTTTCATTCCAGAATCTTGAAGCAGATGTAATGATTCGAATGAAAACCAAAAAAGAAAACAGGTTGAATTCCTATTGTTTTCAGAAATCCAGAATTGAAAGAATCGGAATCGACAACATTCGCCAAGCCAAACTTCAAAGACTTGAAAAAGAGCATCAAGCATGGATCAAGGAATTTGAATCGGGGAGCAAAATCATACCGGGCATTAAACAACTATTAATGATTCGTATCAATGGCTAAGGGGCTTATTCAACATATCACAGACAGTCTGAAAAGTTATCCGGCAAAAGTGTTTTTGGTGGAGAATAACGATCGCTTTTTATACCGAAGCGATGTTCAGGATACCTTTGGGGCAATGGGTATTGAAATCGATCATGGCACCAGCATGGAACAGCGCATTACATTTGAAATGCGGGAACCTGATGGGTTACTTGTTTTGCTAAGCCAAGACAATGCCAATTATCTCGAAGACATAAAAAATAAAGCGGTAGCGATTGAATTCAGTCTGGCCAATTATGTACCATCATACCACATACCATCTCTTATTGAATTAGATCTTTCGATGCTCGACAAACTGTTTAGAAATCAACCTTTAGTTGGACTAAACAGAAAAGAGACTCAGGAATTTATTGAGAAATTAATTGATGAAACCAAATCGGCTGAGTCAGCATACGATTTGGCCGAATTTATTGACGGATTGCATGTATTGCTCCATGAGGAGGAGATAAATTGGGCTGTAGTAAGTCGGTTAATTGCTGAAGGGATTTCGAACACTATTGGCACTCCAAAATTTGAAGAATTGTATGATCAAATAAACAAGGCCAATACAGTTTTTCAAGACGCTTTGCAAACGAGTTACCATCAAACTAAAAACGCAAGCGCTGTAAAAAAGCCCCGAATTGTTTCGAAAATTCTGGATTATCTCCACTTTAACTTTCGGGAAAAGAAAATTGCGCTGATCGTGGTTGATGGTATGGCTTTATGGCAATATGAGTTATTAAAAACCTACTTACCAGGAACTAAACATGAAGAGGTAATATATTCTTGGTTGCCTTCCATAACGCAGCTGTCACGCCAAGCCATCTTTCGTGGTGATATCCCGCTAACTGATTACAGACAAGGTCCTACGAGTGAAGAAAAACTCTGGAAAATGTACTGGAAAGAGAAAGGATGTCATGCATTTGAAGTGGCCTATCAACACGAGAAAATTGATTTCTCTAACATTGATTCAGTAACAAAATTAGCCATTGTCTTCAAAGACCTGGATGATAAAATGCATGGCTCCACAGACTATGCCGATTTGCTGATGCTAACCAGAAATTGGATGGATCGGAGTAAAATAGCTCAAGTCGTTGAGGATTTGTTATCGAAGGGATTTACGGTTTTTCTCACCTCCGATCACGGCAACATTCAGGCAAAAGGCTGGAGAGGTCTGCAAGGCCGCGAAAAATTAGGAACCAATAAATCAGGGAGCAGAAGCCAAAGACATATCGAATATGCTGAACAATGGTTGTCTGATGAATTCATGGCGAATAATCCGGAAATGGAAGATTCTGTTGTCAAGGAAGCACAAGCCCTCTATTTTAAAAACGACCTGAGTTTTTCAAACGAGGAATCGCTTGTGACGCATGGAGGAGCCCACTTGCTGGAAGTATTAATCCCATTTGTAGAAATAAAGAATGAATCATAAACCCATCGACATAAATCAGCGTATCCCGTTGGAGACATTATATGTAGCGTTAGTGAGCTATTTAAACGGCACTTACAGCGACGACTATATATTGGAGCAGCTAAAACTCGAATTTAGAGGAGAGAATAGATTAAAGAAATCGTTGCGAATTGTTAACAAGATTATTCTAAGAAACCCACTGAATAAATTCATTGAAGAAAACAAAGAACAAATCAAGCTGGCAATTAAGAAAAAAAATGACAGGAATATGATCTTGATTGCACTACTTAACAGTTCATTTTCTTTTTCCTTTGATACACTTCGATTCTTAGGTAAATACCTTTCTGTACAGGATATAGTAAGTAGGGAAACCATCAAGAAATCCCTGGCAAGTGTTTATGGTGGGAATCGTGCTACTGACAATGCGATTGACAGTGTAATCCCAATGTTTATAGAGGCAAGCTTGATAAAAAAACCTACAAAAGGCGTATATCAACGTAACTCTGATTTTCAGATTTCATTTACTATATGTAAACAGATTTTTATTGAGTCGTTTAAAACGAATAATACTTTAGTTAATATTCAAGAATATCAATTACGAGATCCCTACTTTCAATTTCTATTATTTTAAAAGACACTTTACAGGGATTTTACGTAAATGAATATTTCACCTTGTTTCTTCTGTTTGCTTTGTGAGATGTAAGAACAATATATTTCTTTCAAAATTCTCAAATGATACTTTGCAGGACTTACGTTCAGCATTGACTTCTATGACTGTACCTTGTCCGAAAATAGCATGGGTAACTATATCACCTTCTTCAAAAACACTTTCAGTGATATTTTCACGAGCTTCCAATGACATGATTAGTTGATCCGTTCCTTTCCATAGAGATTCATCCATAGAACCTTCTGTAACAAAGAATTGTTTTTTTATTTCTCTAATAAAGCGTGATGGATATTTATCTGTCCTGGTTGACACATTAAAACCTTCAGATTCAGTCAAAAATAAAGCCTTCTCAGCACGGGTCATTGCAACATACATCAATCGTCTTTCTTCCTCTTCACCTTCTTTCTTGCGCTCTCTAATAGTTCTATAGTTAGGCAAAATACCTTCACTTAATCCGATTACAAAAACAAATGGGAATTCCAGTCCTTTTGCTTGATGTATAGTCATAAGTTTAATTGTATCGGCATCTTTCTTATAATCAGCATTGGTGTATAAGGCGATGTCTTGCAGGTAAGTCTCAAGAGTAATATCTTCTTCTTTGTTGACCTCTTCATAATACCTTATTGAATCTATCAGTTCGGCAATATTCTCAAGACGTTCTTCTTCGCCGTCATCCCGGAGTTCTTTTTTAAGACCACTTCCTGTCAATACATATTCCAGTAACTCAGAGATGCTGGATATTGCAGAAAACTCTCTACTTTCTTCTATCAATTTGATGAATTTTTCCACTGACTCTTTGAGAAAAACATCGTCATTTTTATGATTCTTTAATGCATCATAAAGTGACACTTTCTCCATTTCTGCAATGGCACTTAGTCTTGAGAGGAATACTTTTCCAATCTTGCGTGAAGGGACATTTACAATCCTTTTAAATGACAAATCATCACCTAGGGCAATAAGTCTTATATATGAGAGTGAATCTTTGATTTCTTTTCTTTCGAAGAATCTTATCCCTCCCCAAATTGTATATTTGAGGCCATCCCTCATTAAAGCTTCTTCAATAAACCTTGAAAGGTATGAAGCCCTGTATAATATTGCGAAATCACCATTTTTGGCTCCAAGTTTATGTTCAATGTCCTTTATCTGCTTTACTATCCATTGTGCCTCCTCTATTTGAGTGTTGCCATGAAAATGAATGACTTGCTTTCCTGGGTTGTGCCTGGTAAAAAGGGTTTTTTCTATACGATTCTTATTATAAACTATTACTGAATTGGCAACATCTAAAATGTTAGGAGTAGAACGATAATTCTCTTCCATAATAACCTCATGATCATGCCTAAAGTTCATAAATGAGCCAAGTGCTACACCTCTCCACTCATAAATCAACTGATCAGGATCACCAACAATAAATAAATTATTGTATTTCTTACATAATAACTCAACTATGTACCATTCACTGTTTGTGCAATCTTGTGCCTCATCAACCAGAATGTAATTCAATTCATTTTGCCAGTATTCTCTTGCTTCATCAAATGTGTCTAAAATATACCAAGTAAAATAAATGAGATCATGAAAATCCAAAGCAAATAGTTTCAATTGCTTCTGCAAAAACACAATAAAAGGGAATTCCTTGTCTTTTTCGCTTGGTTTATAGCCTGAAAGCATGTATTTTTTAACATATTCATTTTTTAACACACCCTTATTGAACTCTACATTATTTAGAAAAGCATTAATAGTTGTATCTTTTTTTTCTATTCCCAACTCCTGCATTACTTCACGAGCTAACTGTTTGGAATCATCTTTATCAATAATCAAGAATGTTCTAGGAAATCCTATACGATAAATTTCTTTTCTTAAGACCTTTACGCAAAATCCATGAATAGTGCATACGTAATCATTATAGTGTCCTCTATCGACAAGCTTCGAGATTCTCTGAGCCATTTCTTTAGCAGCCTTATTGGTAAAGGTGACACAAAGAATATTGGATGGATCAATGCCGAGATTATTGACTAAATAAGCATATCTATGTGCTAAGGCACGTGTTTTACCCGATCCAGCTCCGGCAACAACACGAACTCTTCCTTCTGTCGTGGTTACGGCTTCTTGTTGTCTGTCATTTAAACCATCTAAAATATCCATCTATATTTATTAATGCCTAAAGAAAAGCGTAATGAAATATGTATATAGCGAAGATTTGGCTGTTCGAAAAAAATGACGTTTTGTAAATACATTAGGACAGTCTAACTGTTTCTGGAACAGAGATATGTAAAATTAACACTTATTCAAGAATAATCAAATCTTAAAGAGTAAAAAATGTCCTGGCAAACATCTGTCAGCAAAAAAGAAAAACGGAGTCTTCTTAGTATTATTATGACACTATCCATTAATCTTTGATTCTATTCCATTTCTTCGCTTTTTTGTAAAATTCGTGTATGTGTTCTTTATGATTTAGTATATTAACCCAATCCTCAAAACTTAAAATCATAATTTTACATGACTCAGCTTTCTTCAGTATTGATTCCATATTTTGTTGATCTTTAAACTGTTTCGGATATTGATTAAACCTTGCTCTAATTTGATTAATCATGTATGTTTGATCTGTTTGATACTTAATACTATATTTTTTTAAAGTTGCGTCAGGGGCAGCAACAATAAAACATATTTCGCAATTATCTTTTTCATGTGTTTGATGACATGCACAAGCCAAACTTCTGCTAGCCTGATTATAATTCGGAGCATTCTTTGTCCCTTTGCTTAAATTACTACCCATTTTTGCTTCAATTATCCCAAAAAATTTACTATCTTCATTTACAACAATCTCTCCACTAGTGCTATAATCAATTTTAAAATCCCCAAAAGCAATATCTGGATGTGTGTGAGTTTCTCTCTTGTCTTTTGTATTAGTAAAGGGACTTGAAATTAGTCCCTCTGAAGTCCAATTTTCTATTTCCCCAAAATTTATTCCATCAAGATTGATCTTTTCTTCAATAGATTGATAGACCAAAGCTCTTATCATCCAACCTTCATTATATACAACAGTCGGATTTACATACGGAATCTTATTGTTATTGTCTTCAATACTTTTAATGATATTTTCAATTAAATTTTTCATAATAGTAAATTTGTTCTATGAAGCAGAGTGTTTATAATATTATTGTCTTGGACTTTTTGTGGCATTAAGATTTAAAAAGTAGTGTTTCATTTGCTGTGTCCGCCTTCTAAGATTTATAGTTTAGTCGTTCAAATTTATAATTTGTAAAGTGCCTAGATTTAAACTAATTCTATCCCAATTTCCTTCAAGTACTCAAAAGTTGTGTCATAAAATTCAGGTTGGCGAGTAAAGTCTTCACTGTTGCCTTCAGGGACTACAATCACCATTCCTTGGCGGGCTCTAGTTAGCAGAACACGGTAGGCGTTTAGTTGATAATGTTTGCGTTCTTCTTTAATTATGTGTTGCCATTTATTGCCTTTAAATGAGTATGATTGCCAACCGTTGTTTGAGAATCGTAAATCTCCGTCCCACGTAATACAAGCCCAATCCAGTTCAAGGCCTTGAACATCAAATTCAGTCTACTGGTGACTTTACATCAATAGCTAAAGGTTTTAATCGTTCTGCTTGAGAAGAGACCACTATTCCGTATCTTTCACTCCCTCTTGCCATTTTTTTAAGCCAGGCTTTTGCCGTATTTATGTCTCTTGTAATTACAATTGGGTAATGCTCTTTTATCTCAAGATAGAGCTTTTGAGCTTCTTCGATATTAATATCCAATAGGTATTTCACAAATTGAGAAAGCCTTTCAGATCGGAATGACCTCATAGATACTGCAAGATGTAAATCTTCATTAAAATGAACATTACCAGTTGTTTCTATAGAGTTAATAGTCTCGCAAGCATTATATTCAGAATCTGTTAAATTAGGAGATATGTAAACATTCCAATCTTGATACATGTTTTTTATTGCATTTATCCATTCAGAAATCCCGGCTTCTCCTGTGTTAATCTCTTGTCCACCACCAACTAAACAAACTACGACAGCCCATTCGGAATGTCTGTCAAGACATGAAATCAAGAACTCGGGCTCGGAGTATTTAAAATCAGCTTTACCTTTTTTGTTTTTCATGAACTTGACGGTTTGTTCTTTATTCCAAGCTCTTTGCGCTTCGTCAAATATTGCTACATGATCGTAAGGTGCCTCTGGATTTACAACATATGCGTCTCGATAGTGGTGGATGTTTTGAATAAATGTTTTGACAGCTTGTTTAGCCTCTATCTTGGTAATCTTTTTACCTAATCTTTTTTCTCTAGCAATTTTATCTCTTGACAATGCTTCTTGCAGTATCGCAACTAATGGTCCATTGCCAGAAAGGTAGACACTCGAATGGCCGTCCTCTTTATCCATATGCATTGTCGCAATATTTAACCCAACTAATGTTTTACCTGCTCCTGGTACTCCTGTTACAAAACAAATGGATTTCCTTTTGAAAAGTTTAGACTGCTCAATTATTAGTGAAATAGCAGCAGTGGTTTTAGTAAGGTTTTTTGCTCCCGCATCACCTCTAGTTATTTCTTTAACTGTGTGGTTATTATATAACGATATTGCGGCCTCAATGATTGTAGGGGTCGGATAATATGCGCCTTTGGCATAATCATCGCCAAGCAATTTTCCTCTACTTTCTTGAAAGAAACTAATGGCTTCGATTAATGTATTTCTTAAGCCGTGTTTGTTAGTTTTAATTGGGTATGTAAGATTATCATTGTGATGACTGGTGCTAATGATTTCATATTCATGCTTTGCTTCTGTAGCTACTAACACTGGAACCACTAATGCATGGTGGCTCGGCTTATGAAAGTTCTTTAAATCAAGGGCGTAATCCCATACCTGCTCAATGTTATAATTGTGATAATGAGTTTCTCCAACTTTAAATTCTATCACAAAAACTACGTTATTTATTATAAGTAAAGTATCTACTCTTTTGCCCATTCTTGGGATAGAAAACTCAAAAAAGATATGTCCTTTCAATCCTTCAAGAGACCGTTTTAATATTTGGATCTCCTCTTCCCATGCCCAGTTTTGTTGTAGTGTTGAGTCAAACTGGTTGGCAATTGTGATAGTTCCAATAATTTCTTCAGTGCTTTTTTTTAAAAATTCTTCTATTGAAGAAGAGTAGTAATAGTTTAGCATGTTGATTGGATAATGTTAATCCCTAAGTGATTCTATGCTGATGAAAATTTCTATGAGCCAGAAATACTGACATTTTGTGCGGACATATGAACAATATAACTAATTCTGGAACAGACACATGTAAAAATAGCACTTATTCAAGAAAGATCAAATCTTTCTTGAATAAAAAATGAATGGTTTAGGTTACCTTATTTATTCTTCTCGAATAACAACGCTACCCCATCTACCAAAAGACCAATAATTAGTATTACTGCTAACATAACTAGTGTTTTAACGTTTCTGTCTAACAGGGTATAGTCTACCATGTATGTGCGAAAATAGAAGGCAGAACGTCAAAACGTGACGTAGTGAAATAAATGCCTCTGGTGCGAATAGCAAAATGGAAACCCCTGAAGCTTGTTGAATACTACAATTTAGCTTTTTCCCTCCTCAAAACCTCGGCATAGTTGTAAATACAGAATTCAAAGCAGGTCTCATAAATCCGGGGATTACGTCTAAGGCTGGCCCGAAGTCGGTTTCTCCTACCCCATTCATATGTCAGATTAATTACTTCTTGTTTCAGCTGATAAAGCTTCATTTTTTCAAAGTCGTAACGATGTCTTTTAATCAGGTCAAATGTGAGATCAATCAACTCCTGGCCTATGGCTTTGGAATTCTTTTTCTTCCCAAACGAAAATTTAATTATGTCTTCAAGAGCCCCGGCAATTTTCGCGGTATTACTTTCTTCGGTGGATTCTAGCAGATCGTTTGCTACGGATGTGACCATGTCGGCATCCTTTTCAATAAAAAGATCAATTGGGAATTTTTTTAAGGAATAAAACATAGAATAAGTTTTTAATGTTGAATTGTATGTGTAATGGCAGATTTCATGGTAGTTTCCTTTAGTCTTTATTTCCTGAGTTTACATTAGTTGGTCTTAAAAATTATTTTTTCAAGATTTTTTCAGAAGTTTTAAGTGTCACAACCAATAATGTCAAACGGCTCTCATATTCCAACAAGATTTTTACCACTCTTGTCATTAGAGTTGGGTTATTATAATAAAATAAATACTTATTCAAAAATATTCAAATCTTTCTAAAAAAATGCATCCGGGGCAGATAGCAAAAGGGAAATCTCGGCGTGTTTTAAAAAATTTCCCGTTGCTATCTGTCCCGGAGCTGAAAGGAATTCTCTTAGGAAATACCCTTCTTGTCAAAAATAATTACCTCCAAAAACAAACGTATTAGGGCTCATTAGACCCTACTAAGGTATTAGCAGTAATCACAATATCAATATTCTCACCCTCATCCAAATAATAAACCTGCTGTACCCAGTCATGGGAATCTGCTTTAATCAGTTGTACCTTTATCTTTCTAGTTCTGCTTTGTGCGGCATAAGAATAGGCAACATTTTTTTCAGCGTTATCAATGATAGTCGTATGAATTCTGTCACCAATAATGTTGTGTTCAGAAAGATATACCTTGTATCCAGATCTGAAAATTGTAAACGTATAAGCTGTAGTACCTGCAGGTGGAGGTGTAGGCGGTTGGGTATAAGGCGCATCATACTTGGTGCATGATAAAGGCAGTAACGTTAAAGCGGTTACCAACGCTAAGAATAGTGTTTTTTTCATAAGAAATATATTTTAAGGTGAAACAATGGTTTTTTTCCTATTTATTTACTCTTCTGGAATAACATGGCTATCCCGTCTGCCAAGAGACCAATAATCAATAATACTGCTAACATATCTGTTATTTTAAATGATTCATTTCAAAAGGTGTATGGTCCTAATATGGGCGAAAATAGATAGGCAGGACGTCAAAACGTGACGTAATGAACAAAAATGTCTTCGGGGCAGATAGCAAAAGGGAAATCTCGGCGCATTCACATATTTCCCGTTCTATCTGCCCCGGAGGGAGGCCTGGGTTATGATTCGAATTGGATACTGACAATCAATCGTTACGCAAAGTTGATGGGCGGCACAGTAAAATCCTTTTTAAGATAGATCATATCAACCAGTTGTATGTCGCCCTCGAACATGGGATGGTCGTAATGGTCGGTAAAGAAATTTTGTACCCGGTGGGATCTCACAAATCCGCAACGTTCATAAAAAGAGAGAATTGCAGGCGTTTCACCAGTTCCTACTAGCATTGATTTGTAGTCGTTTTTGTAAAAATCAAAAATGAACCCGACCAATGCCCTGCCATACCCTTTGCCCTGGTATTCAGGGTATGTGGCTATGTTTTTCAACTCGCAGGTTACACCATCTACAGGCACTACCACGCAAACACTTTTCAGGTCACCGTCATATAAAGCAAACAAGTCACCCTGGGGCAAATACTTATCAATCATATCTTCCTGCTCGTCTGCCAGCAACAAGAGGTCAAGAAACTGTTTCTTATTGTGGGTGATCCTTTCAATTTTCACCGTAACGCTGTTGTTTCCAATGTAAAACTCGTTTTGATATGCTATCATAAAACACAATATACAAGACCCAGATCAGGGCACAGACCGATAACACGATGATCTTGCCTTTGGGATCAAAATGGCCTGCCGTGAAAAGATTGTACAACGCATGAAAGGCTCCCACGCCAAGGATCGATTTTGTTTTGTCCCCTACTGTGCCGATTCCCCAACTGGCCAGGATCAAAACAAAAAGAAAGATCAGATTTGAAATTGTCAATCCAAAATTCAGATGCCATATGAACCATAACGTTCCAATGACCGCATATTTGAGGTATTTGTTCAGAAAGCCGAGTTGTTCCTGCAAAAATACCCGCCATCCGATCTCTTCCAGTATGGCGTAAATCAGAAAATAGAGGGACAGTTTGGCTCCTGCCAGAAATACATTGCTCGTAACGATTACATGTTCACTTTCAGTAACTCCTATTATGGCAAAACCGGCAACGGGAATAACCACAAAAACAAAAACGCTTAAAAGCAAGGGTTTCAGCTTCCCCGCAAAACTGTAGGTAAGTTTCAGGCCAAATGCCTTAAACGCGACCAAGGCTCCTATTGCAGGTCCGACACCTTGTAAGCATATTTTCAGGAAAGCATTCTCTATGTGATCCAGGAATCCCGTTTTGTTGGTCAGATAACGTATCAGAACAGCAATTGCATAAAACAGTATGATCGCAAAAATTCTTTTTTTAGTTGAACCCTCAGATGATTTCATTATTGTTTTGTTTAATTGTCTGTGCAAAAATGATAAAACCATCCGGTAATAATATTAACCTATATTAAGAAATGTTATAACGAGATGTTTTTTGTAGCCGGCTTAAACTTTCTGCAGTAACTCCTATCTGCAGATCTCTATACATAGGGCCCGGGATTCGCCTGATCAAAAAGCTGTTGGTACTCTTTGTTCTTAAAATGCAAGTGCTGGATGGAATCCAGGCGGAACGGGTAGTACTTGATTTTATAGATACGGGCAGCGACCATGCCTGCAATTATTCCTCCGGCAATGCCAATTAGAAAAGCGCTCCCGCTACCCTCAACAAATAAAGAGGCAATATATTGCACAATAAATAAGCCCAAAACGATAGCAGCGATCCTGACATAAATGCGTTTTGTCTTATGCTTTTTATATGTTTCTTCACATGATCTGCAAAGAGGTACCTGAAAAGTGGTAGTTACCGTGCCCATACCGATAGATTCCTCGGTTATGTTCTTCATTACGTAATTGTCGCTCATACACGAGCAACATTTACAAGGTAAATTATAACTCATATTCAGCAGTTTAAAATTAATTAAGCATGGAACCTTCCTCCCCTAAAAACAAATAATTGATAGCTCCTCCATCATGGCGTTTGTGTAGGTAGCAGGGGTGATCGGGCCGGTCTCAAAGTTACCGACTTTTGTGTAACTTTTTATTACAAACGGATGTCCTATAGAGAACAATAAGTTGGGACTATCAGTAATCTGAAAGTGTAAGTGAGGGGCGGTAGAGTTTCCCGAATTGCCCAAAAGGCCGATGGGATCTCCTTCTTTCAGGACATCACCCTGGGATACCAGGAATTCGTTAGGCACACAATGAGCATATAAGGCATAACGGTCATTCCCGATATCCAGTACTACATAGTTACCGCCATATTCGTCCATAGTGGCAAATACCAGGTCTTGCGCGTCTCCCCTGTTTTCTGGCCGGCCATCGACCACTTTGAGGACTGTCCCGTCAGCGATTGCATACAGGGTGTCCCTGTAATTGAAATAGGACTCGTTCACCTTGGGATCCCCCTCGTAATAATCGGTCATCTGATCATTCAGCTGCAGGTTGTCAAAAGCGAATCGTTCTCCCCTCCATAGATTTCCGTCAACAAAAAAGATCGTGTAAAAATGATAAGCATTTGTGGACTGGTTAATGAAGATCCAGTTATCTCCTTTTACCGGCGAAGAGATGGACAATGGAGACTTGCCGGTAAGCGGTGTAAATATTCCGCCTTCTACCGTCACATCTCTGTTCAGAACAGTATCTTTTAGTATAAACCTGTGAGAGATCCTGGCTGGTATATTATTGCTTAATTCTATGGGCAGCTGGATAGAGAGGTAATAATGGGATATTTCATCGGAGGTAAATACGGGAATGAACGGAATGGGATTTTTATGCACATGTGGTAAGTCCTCCTTTTCAATCGTTTGCAGCATTCTATTTGTCTTGTGATCAAAAATCTGTATCTGCTGAAGCTTGAGCCCCTCCTTCTCCCACTCCCAGGTTTTCAGCGTGTAGGGAATCCTGTGATAAACCTCGGTTTTAAATGGTATGTCATTAATGACAACCTCGATCTTCCTGTTTCCAAACGGGCACAACACTCTTTCGCATGAAAACAGAATCAACACCGAAAAAACGAAAATCAGAGACTTTTTCATGGGTTTTTTGTTGTAAATGTATGTAATTTATTGGCCCGCTGTTAACTCCCGGGTTTTATATTACGAAATTCTTTTCCAGCCGGAATCCATGTTATAAGACCCATTCTTGTCACGGGAGATTCTGGCATCCCAGACATAACTTTTGGGCCAGTCCCTGAAGAGTTTGACCAACATGAATATCAATCTGAGTATCAGTCGTCTCTAAGGAAGATGTTGTTTTTCAACGTCAGTATGTCGGGAAAAGGAGAAAGGAAGTGTTAAATTTGTTGCCAAAAATAACAACTATGCAAACTGCCCGATATATCCTGTTTGACTTTGACGGTACCCTGGCCGATACCTTGGATCTGGCCTTTACCCTGTACAACCGCATAGCCGGAGAATACGGCTGTGAACCCCTGAAACCGGAAGATAAACAGATCATTGCTGGTGGAAGGCCGCAGGATTTGCTCAGAGAATACAACATGCCTATGAAAAAGCTCGGCCTGATCACACTACGCATTCGGAAAGACATCCACGACCAGGTGCCTCACATGAAACCCTTTGAGGGCATAAAAGAGGCCGTTACGGCCCTTAAAGAAAGGGGCTACCGGCTGGGAATCATAACTTCCAATGCACGATCCAACGTAGGCCTGTTCCTGGAAAACAACGGCATGGACCGCCTTTTTGACTTTGTGTACAGCGGAAAAAGTATTTTCGGCAAAGACAAGGTTTTCAGGCGGATGTTCCACAAAAAGAACATTTCCCCGTCAGATGCCATCTATATAGGGGATGAAACCCGTGACATTGAAGCCTGCAAAAAAGTGGGCATACCCATTGTGTCTGTTACCTGGGGCATGAACAACCGGGAGATCCTATCTACCCTGCAGCCGGACCAGATGGCCCATTCCACGCAAGAGATCATCCGGTGTATTGATAATATACTGGTTCATAGATAAAGACTTTGTCAATCAACAAAGCATAGAAGAGGCTATCCGTCAATTCCCCGGTCCATACTGGTACAACTCTTTGTACCGGGTAAGGGCATCTTCCAGGATTTCAATGGCATGTAACCTGTCTGCAAACTCCTCTACCAGAACTGTCTTTTGTTCCAGGCGTTTGTATTCCTCAAAGAATTGTCTGAGTTCAGAATCAAAAATGGGTGGCATGCCTTTAATCTCTTCTATATGGCTTACACTTTTGTCGTGACATGCCACAGAAATAAGTTTGTCATCGGGCTTGCCCTGGTCAATCATCTGCATTACGCCAATAATCTTGACCCGGACTATGCACAGGGGCTGGATGGCGATCTGTGACAGCACCAGTACGTCCAGCGGGTCATCATCTTTGGCGTAGGTACGGGGAATGAATCCGTAATTGGCCGGATAATATACCGCCGAATACAACACCCTGTCCAGCCGCAGCAGGCCGGTTTCCTTGTCCAGTTCGTACTTGGCGCGGCTTCCGTTGCTTATCTCTATGATCGCATTGACCTCGAATCCTTCAAGATCGGGTTCAACACTGTGCCATGGATTGTGTACCATCATGATATAAGGGTTTGTGGTAAAAGTTATTAGTTTTCGAGCTAGGGTAGTTCAACTGACGAAAAACCCCATCCCGTCGAGCATTTGAATCAGTTTCAAAGAGTACCCTTCATCGGCAAGCGGCCAGCGTACATTGTTGCGGTAAAGTAATAACGTAGTGTAGCTGTTGTCGTCCGGAACGGGTACTTTTTCTGTGTCCGAGACATAATGGAGCAACCCTCCCAGGTATTCGTTCTTTGATGGATCCTGCATCATTTCGTTAAAGTGCTGGTTGAAACGCTCATCCGAAACAAGTTCAATATCAAAGCCATACTCTTTCATAGCATACATCAGGTTGGCCATGTTCAGCCTGTAATTGTTATAGGCATGCAGCACCACAACCTCTGAAGGCGTTTTGGAAAGCACATGCACAGCGCGGGCAACGCAGTCTATGGGCGATACTTCGGCCGGGGCAATAAGCCCGTTTAGCGGAAACATACCCAGTACCTGATAGCTTCGCAGGGTATTGATGAAGGCATTGCTCCGGAAATTGATCTGGAATTCCCCGTCTGAATTA
>JAGVVH010000155.1 GCA_019135895.1 Bacteroidota bacterium
CCCGAATCAAAAAACATTAAATCCAAACTTTTAAAAATGGATGATGAACAATCCGAACTTTTTGAAATTATTCAAAAAGTTTTTTAGGGTGTTGCATTGCGGAAAACAGGAAAAGGAACAAATAAACGATGGTGTAATTCTTTTGATTGATTTTTATCATTTATTTATTTATTTATTACGAAGATTACTTTATTGTCCTTTTGGGCGTTCCGACTATTTAGCTCAAATTGCCTGAATCATTTCCCAACAACTACCACAATTTCTCCTTTAATCTCTTTCTGCCCGAAATGTGCAACTGCTTCTGTTATAGTCCCGCGAAAGTTTTCTTCGTAGATTTTGGACAGTTCTCTGGATATGGCAATTTGCCTTTCTTCTCCCATGATGGATTTCATCATTTCTAATGTCTTGAGAAGCCGATGAGGCGATTCGTAAAAAATAACAGTTTCTTCCATTTCGGCAAAATGTCTGAGTGTACTCTCTTTTCCTTTCTTATGAGGGAGAAATCCGTAAAAATAAAAGCTGCTGCAGGGTAGTCCCGAGTTGATAAGTGCCGGTACAAAGGCGGTTGCCCCGGGTAGACATTCAACTGAAATACCTTTACCAATGCACTCTCGGATTAATAAAAATCCGGGATCTGAAATTCCGGGGGTGCCGGCATCACTTGTCAGAGCGACACTTCCGGCTCCTTTTATCAACTGAATTATATGCTGTAACTGCTGATGTTCATTGTTGATATGATAAGGAATGCATTTTTTTTCTATGTCATAGTGCTTGAGTAAATTCTTCGTTGTTCTCGTGTCTTCGCATAGAATGAAATCTACCTCCTTTAGAATTCGCAGAGCACGAATGGTGATGTCTTCAAGATTGCCAATAGGAGTGGGGATGATGTATAGTTTCATGACTGCTACGGTTGTTTTTATTTTTAATGCTGCTCTGTTATTATTGCTTCAGTTGAACTGACAATTAACCAAAATATTTCTTCCCATTTGGCAAGTGAACAATTGGCACTGGTATCACTCCAATGATGATAGTTCCCTGTTTTGCCTCCCATCGCAAAAATGAAAAGTGCCGGAACCCCTTTTTCTGAGAATGGGAAATGGTCGCTGTTGGCACTATTAGGCCTTGTTTTGATGGTGTCAAGATATTGATTATGGTTGTTGATTTCAATCATTTTGTCAACAAATGGTTTTGTTAGAGGGTGTTGTCCGTTTACAACCATAATACCGGCATCACCACCACCCATCATGTCAAGGTTGATTAGCAACTTGATCTTTTCAAGGGGAATTAGGGGATTTTTGGCAAAATAGGATGAACCGCGCAAACCTGTCTCTTCTCCGCTGAGTAATAGAAATGCTATGGAATAATAAGATGGGTGATTTTGATAATAGTTGGCCAGATTTAGCACTGTGGCAGTTCCACTGGCATTGTCATGAGCTCCGAAAAAAATGACACTATCGCCCATTGAACCTAAGTGGTCGTAATGTGCCGTATAGACAATAAAACTGTCGGGTTGCTGTATCCCCTTGACAAAACCACAAACGTTTTGCGTCTTATGATGTCCGAAATCATTGTCAAATGATATCTCGGCAGATTTATCTTTTTTTTCGATAATTCCCGAATAAACATAAATTACGGCATAATTACGTTGAAAGTCGGTGTTGCTTAGTGCCCAACAGGGAAGTTCTTTTACCCCGATAATTACTCCCAAACTTCCTTCAAAAGGATTTTTCATATTGAGCCTTCCAAGTTCTGTCTGATAAGTTTTTTTGAGATCGTTATCTTTGGGGTTTAATTTTGAAATATCAATATAAATCATGCTTCCGGATAACTCTTTTCCATGCTTCTGATTGAAATTTTTTATCTTTTCGGGATAAATCAGGATTTTTGAATCGACATGAATAATCCGAACAGACTTATTCATTGTTTTAGAGAAAGGAGCAATGCGATAGTCTTTAAAAGGAGACAGTTTACGAACGGAAATTGTGAAAGAAACGGGACCTTCCATTGAAAAAGCATTGAACCCATAATACTGGTGATAGTCATATTCTAGCGGCTGCACCCCCATCATCACAAATTGGTTTTTAATATATTCAGCAGCAATGCTATCGCCGTTGTATGAGTATCCACGACCATACATTTCAGGGGAAGAAAGGTGATTGATGAATTTTCGTGTCAGCGAGCTGTCCTGAGAGAAACTTGCCAAGCTATTGATGATAAGAAATATTCCTAAAATTATTTTTTTCATTTTGATGATAATAAAGGAGTATATATTAATCTTCTTCCGGAGCAAACATCGGGTCCCAAGGGGGCAACAAAATCGGCTTTTGGTCAAGCATTTTGAGGATATTGTCAGGAATGTATTTTTTCTCGACCACCAGACGGAACATATATTCATTGAACCATTCATTGGTCATAATAAGAAAACCGTTAAAACCGTAGCTACTTCCCCAGCTGTTTTCGACCATCCATTTTAATGGGTTATTATTGGTGTCCAAGTCAACTGCACAGAGTGTCATGGCATGAGATGAACC
The DNA here is from genome assembly GCA_019135895.1 of Bacteroidota bacterium. GTDB lineage: Bacteria > Bacteroidota > Bacteroidia > Bacteroidales > WCHB1-69 > JAGVVH01. The sequence continues at coordinate 2,532 of JAGVVH010000155.1, forward strand.
GCTGGCAAATGTTTCAATTCTCTGTTTTTTGTTCATCCCGAAAGAAGTTCCCATGAGAGAGGAGTAGTCAAAGTTGTCAAGATCAAGATATCCTTTATCTCGGTTCAGAAACTTTCCGACATCGCACGAAAAATAGAGAGTAGTACTGTCTTTAATCGAGGTAATGGCCATTTTGGTAATTTCATCCATAGGAAGATTAAGGTATTTCCAATTCTGACCGTCATAAACATGACGGTCATATTCAATTTCGTAAACTTTGAAGTATTCACGTGTGGGGTCGTTCATCAACATGACATAGTTGTTGAAGTCTTCATTTACAAATTTCTGAAAAAATGAAGCCGGAGTGTATGTGCTGGTTGATAACGGTTTGCCTGAATTATCCTTTTGAGTCCATGAGAATTCTGTCGGGGGCTCCCCGAGATTAAGTACCAACAATCGGTAGATGTTTTTTAGCATCTCATTTTTTTTATCGGCTAAGGTGATTTTGATATCCTTTGTCTTTTGTGTAGGCATACTTCTTAACTCAAGTCCAAATTCTCTAAGTTTGAGGCTAAGTAGCATCTGCATTCTACTAGTATTGTTGCTGCTGTATGATTCAGGCATAACTTCTTTGGGAACAATCCCATATTTAGAAACCAAATTGGCAATTCCAGTAAACTGACCACCGTCGCCAATAGGATTTTTGAAAAGCCATTCAACCGTCTTGTCGCTCATCGGTTTTTCTCGGGTATCAATGATGGCTTGCAGGAACAAGTTTGCTTTTTCAAGCTGGTCCCAAAAAAAAGTATAGTTTTGTGAAAATTGAAAATCAGATGGGAGGTTGTGCTTTGCAATTGCTTTTGCCCGTAAAACATTCATTCCGGTGAACATCCAGCATCTCCCGGACGATTTTTGGTCTGAAATCGACTTCGTGTTTACTTTGTTTGAAAAATAGGTGTCGTTAAGATTTTGATTATTATTGTTTATTGTCAGTTGGTTTATATCAATGTTATTAATAGCGTTTCGAATGGCTTTATCCGATGGAGTATTTTGGTAAGAATTACGTAATTGAATTAATACTTCAGGAGTAATTCCGCCCCCCGGCGTTTGTCCCGGGAGTTCCGAAAAAATAAAAAAGAGCAACAAAATAGTGAAAACTGATTTTAATGGTTTCATAAGAAATATATTTTTATTAATATTTATTTTTGTTATCTAATTCATTAGTTGTAAAATAAGTTCAATCGACAAAATTAATAAAATTATTGCAGGAATATGGTAAAATGTAATAATTTATGCCATGCGGTTTTATGTAAAACTATTTTGTGTAGAAGAAAAAGATGATAATCCATGCTTTAGCTATTGTACCGGAACCCCCTGCATCGCAACAGCATTAGATGGAAAGAGAATTAATTTTTTGTCAACCACTTAACTCATTTTATACTATTTTTGCCGACGAAAAAAAGCTATGTGAGAATGGACAAACTGACAAACGAAATTATTACTGAAAGAGCCGTTTTAGTGGGAGTTTCCACGCCTGTCATAGGCAATGAGAGGGTAGAGGAGTATTTGAAAGAACTTGCATTTCTACTTGAAACTGCCGGTGGAATTGCTGTTAAAACATTTATTCAGAATTTACCTTATCCTGACCCGAAAACTTATCTTGGTTCAGGAAAATTACAGGAAGTTGCCCGATGGATTAAAGAGAACGAAATTGATCTTGCCATCTTCGACGACGAGCTCTCTCCCTCACAAATAAGAAATATTGAGGCTATACTCAATTGTAAAATATTGGACAGAACCAACCTTATTTTAGATATTTTCTCCAAAAGAGCCCAAACTGCCAATGCCAAAGTACAGGTTGAACTGGCTCAATACAAATATTTATTGCCGAGATTGACAGGTATGTGGACACACCTTGAAAAGCAAAGGGGTGGTATAGGAATGCGCGGACCCGGGGAAAAGGAAATTGAAACCGACCGACGAATCATTCGTGATAAAATTTCCCTGTTAAAAGAAAAACTTAAAGAAATTGATCGTCAGAAATTGACTCAGCGAAGCAATCGGGATCAGTATGTCAGAGTATCTTTAGTGGGTTACACCAATGTTGGAAAATCAACTCTTATGAATTTGATCAGTAAATCAGATTTATTTGCTGAAAATAAGCTATTTGCAACTTTGGACACAACAGTGAGAAAAGTGGTTATCGACAATTTGCCTTTTTTACTTTCGGATACTGTCGGATTTATTCGCAAACTTCCCACCGGTCTTGTTGATTCTTTCAAGTCAACGCTGGATGAAATCAGGGAAACCGATTTACTTCTTCATGTTGTAGATATCAGTCACCCTGATTTTGAGGAACAGATAGCGGTTGTTAATCAGACATTAACAGATATTAAAGCCGGTGATAAGCCTGTTATTTTAGTATTTAATAAAATTGACCAGTACAAATGGACTGATAAAGACTCAGATGACTTGACTCCTAAGGAAAAATGCAATATTACTTTGGAAGAGCTAAAACAAACCTGGATGGCAAAAAGCCGGAGTAATACCCTATTTATTTCTGCCAGAACAAAGGAAAATCTTGAAGAATTGAAAAGAGGATTATATGAAGAAGTAAAGAAATTGCATATACAGATTTATCCCTACAACAATTTTCTATATTAATTCTTTTAGGCAAGTTTGTTTATCTTGAGTCTTTACATTCGCAAAAAGAGGTGTAAAAAATCTTGGTTTTGGGCAAAAGAGAGGTCATATCTTCGTATTCATCTGACTTGATAGCCACCTGACGCAAGTCTAAGATTTCTAAAGTTTCTGATAATTTTGCAATGCTTTTGGGCAGGATATAAATTTGGTTGTCCCAGGCATCAATAGCTGTTAGTTTTTTTAGTTTTCCGATATTATCAGGGAGATAAGAAATATAGTTGCGACTGATGATAAGGGTTTTTAGTTCAGATAATTTGCACAGGGATTCAGGAAGTTTTACAAGTCTGTTTTGGTCGAGGTTAAGGTACTGCAGATTTTTGAGCTCAGAGATTCGATTATTAACTAACTGTAGTTTGCATCTTCGAATAGTAAGTTCTTGAAGATTGGGTAATGAAAAAATTTCATCCGGAATGGAGTCGCATTTTGGTTTTCCAACCAACTTAAGCCTATAAACCTCTTTGGGGTTTTTCAATGCATCTTCTAAAGTAGTGTAAATCTTCTTTAAAGCAAGCTCATCCGGATTCAGGATTTGTGCCTTGGAAGAAATTGTCATAGATAAAATTAATATCAATAATCCAATCTTATTTTTTGAAAAAAGCTCTAATTTCATCTTGGTCTTGTTTAATTTGTTGAATAAGTTCGTCGGTTGTATTAAAAAAGAGTTCCTCCCGAATTTTTTTAAGAATATTGAATTTTATAACGCGGTTGTATATTTCTTCCGAAAAGTTGAAAATATTGATTTCAATAGATAATTCTGAGAGATTAAGTGATGGTCGGGTTCCCACATATAACATACCTTCTTTTATCTCATTTTCAATAAGTACTTCAACAGCATAAACGCCTTTTGACAATATAATATTGTCATCTGATAATTTTAAGTTGATAGTTGGGAATCCAAATTTTTTACCGTTTCCTGCACCGTGAATTACCCTTCCTGAATAAAGAAAATTCTTATTTTCCATATTATATGATTATCTATTGCAAAAGTACAAATAAATTGGGCAAAGAATATTCTCATCACAAAAAATCATAAGGAACAAGTTATAAAATATAAATTGTACACAGCATCGTTATTCACTCAATCTTTTTAGAATATAAAATCAATAAATATCATATTTATTATTACTTTTGTGCAATAATCTGTTTTAAAAATGCTATTTAAATTATTGATTTTAAGTTGAATAAATTATATTTTTTAAAAATGAAAAAATACAATCTTGATTTGTAATTTGTTATCTTTAAATCGCTGGGATTGTTGATTTTTCTATATGCAAATATTTTTAAAATACAATAGTAAAAAAATTTTTTTTTAAACTTTATTTTGTTCATTTTTGCTGAGTAAAAAACGCCGCAAGAAATTTTTTCTAAAGTGTTTATTTTAAATTATTTTAAATACAAGTGATCAGATAAGATGACGAATAAAGCAGCACAAGACTTTAGGCAAGTTTGGGAAAATTGTCTTACAGTAATCAAGGATATAATAGAAGAGAATGCCTTTAACACCTGGTTTAAGCCGATAATACCGGTCGCACTTGAAAACTCAACTTTAATAATTCAGCTACCCAGTCATCTGTTTTATGAATGGTTAGAAGAGCACTATGTAAATTTGCTTAAAAAAGTTATTAAGAAAGAGTTAGGGTCTTTAGGGAAGCTTCAGTATCGGGTTGTAATGGAAAAGCAATCAGATACACAATCATCTAAAATGATTACTTTGCCATCAAACAACAAGCCGGCTGTAAATAATCCTTCGGTAAAAACGCCAATAGATGTTTATAATGTACCAAATAAAGAAATTCCGAATCCTTTCATTCTCCCGGGAATAAAGAAACATAAAATTCCTTCAAATCTTATAGATTCGATGAATTTTGATAATTATATTGAAGGAGACTGCAATCGTTTGGCTCGCTCTGCCGGTTGGGCTATTGCAAAAGCTCCCGGAGCAACTGCCTTCAATCCTTTTTTTATCTATTCGGAAGTTGGTCTCGGAAAAACTCATTTAGCACATGCCATTGGAATTGAGACCAAACTTAATTTTCCTGATAAAACTGTTTTATATGTTAATTCTGATCTTTTTTATCAACAGTTTATGGAAGCAGTTAAAAATGGCAATATTAATGATTTTATCTATTTCTATCAGTCTGTTGATGTTTTGATTATTGATGATATTCAATATTTGGGTGGCGGGAAACTAAAAACTCAGGAAGCTTTTTTTCATATTTTTAATTATTTATATTTAAAAGGTAAACAAATTGTTCTTACTTCAGATAAGTCGCCCGTGGAAATATCAGGTTTTGAAGCCAGATTGCTATCACGATTTAAGTGGGGGCTAACGGCCGATTTGCAAGTGCCTGATTTAGAAACCCGAATAGCTATACTGAATAAGAAGCTGGCAAATAATGGAATAGAATTTCCTGCCGAAGTTATAGATTACCTTGCCTTAAGGGTAACATCCAATACCAGGGAACTTGAAGGAGCTATGATTGCTATTTTAGCTCAGGCTTCACTCAACAGAAAAGAAATTACTGTTGAGTTGGCTAAAGAGATGATCGATAAATATGTTAAAAGTTCTGCAAAAGAGATATCCGTTGAATATATTCAGAAAATTGTTTGCGATTACTTTAAAATCTCAATTGAAAGCATTAATGCTAAAACACGAAAGAGGGAAATTGTTCAGGCAAGGCAACTTAGTATGTATTTTTCCAAAAAATATACCAAACTTCCTCTGTCAACTATTGGGGCTTTTTGTGGAAATAAAGATCATGCTACAGTGCTTCATGCTTGTCGTACCATAAACAATCTTTATGAGACAGATAAAAAAATGAAATCGTATATTGATGAAATTGAGAAAAAAATGAAATTGTGATATATAAGTCATTTTTTTATTCAGGAGTTGTTTTAATCAAAATTTATATTTAATTTTGCAAACCCTATTTGAAAACTCATGGAAAAAAGATGGATAATAAATGATCAAACTGATCAAAACGAAATTGAAAATTTCAGTAAAGAATTGTCGACAAAAGGGTTGACAATTGAAAAGCCATTAATATCCTTGTTGTTGAGTAGAGGAATTAATACATATGCAGATACAATAGATTTTTTTTATCCTAAAATTGAAAATCTTCATGATCCATATTTGATGAAAGATATGGACAAAGCTGTGGATCGCCTTTCAGAAGCTGTGATTCATAATGAAAAAATATTAATTTACGGGGATTATGACGTAGATGGAACTTCTGCAGTTGCTCTTGTTTACTCTTTCTTATGTGATGTCATTGGTTCTGATTATAAAAAGTTTGTTGAATATTATATTCCCGACCGAAATCTTGAAGGTTACGGAATCTCTGAAAAAGGTATTGAATATTGCAGGGATCATCAGTTTAAACTTCTTATTTCTCTTGATTGCGGAATTAAGGCCAATGAAAAAGTTGACTTGGCAAATAGTTTTGGAATTGATGTGATTATTTGTGACCATCATCTTGCAGGTGAAACGCTTCCAAATGCTGTTGCTATCCTTGACCCAAAATGTAATGAATGTAATTATCCCTATAAGGAATTGTCAGGATGTGGTGTGGGTTTCAAGCTGATACAAGGCTATTGTAAGAAGTTTGATCTTCCTGACGAAATGTGGTTGTCGAAAATGGACTTGGTAGCTATTAGCATAGCTTCAGACATTGTAGCTATAACCGGTGAAAATAGAATTCTGGTGCATTATGGATTGGAAATGATTAATAAATTCCCCAGAATGGGAATAAAATCCATTATAGAACAATCAGGTATCAAAATTCATTATCCTCTAAAATCTGATACAATTTTTAGTAGGGTTATTACCGTCTCAGACCTTGTCTTTTTTGTCGGTCCCAGAATTAATGCTGCCGGTCGAATTAATACCGGCAGAGAGTCTGTTAAGCTTCTGATTTGTAATGATGAAGATAAATCTATTGATATAGGGAAAAATATTAATACTCATAACGATACCCGTCGTGAACTTGATAAAAAAGCTACTTTAGAGGCTATTAACATGATATTGAGTTCAGAAGAAAATATGCATAAGCGGAGTATTGTGCTTTATAATGAAGGTTGGAATAAGGGTATTATCGGAATTGTCGCTTCCCGACTTGTTGAAGAGTTTTACCGCCCTTCTATAGTATTGACAAAATCTCCTGACGGTTTGATAACGGGTTCTGCCCGTTCTGTTAAGGAATTCAATATATATGATGGAATAAATCAATGTGCTGACCTGCTGGAACATTTCGGAGGGCATAAGTATGCTGCCGGTCTCTCTCTGAAAGAAGAAAATCTTAATGAATTTATTGACCGATTTGAGCATTTCGTTTGTGACAATATACAGGAGAATTCTTTTATTCCTGAAATTGAAGTTGATATGATGCTTGATCTTGGGGAGATAACGAATAGCTTTTTTCAGAATCTAAAACTTTTTGCTCCATTCGGGCCCGGTAATATGGCTCCGATTTTTCTTTCACAACATGTTGCTGAAGAAGGAAATGGGAAAATTGTTGGCGAAAAACATCTTAAGATGCGCCTCTCTTATCGTGATAAACCTATTCAGCCAATTGATTCTATCGCTTTTAATATCAAAGACCATCTTACTGAACTATGCAAAATTAAATTCGGAGAGCAATTGTTGACAATTTGCAATATCTCAAGCTTAAAAGAACTTGACTTTAAAGAACATTTTTCTAAAATTGCAGCTATAGCAGATTTTGACATTCTATATCATGTTGAAGAAAATATTTGGAATAATATTGCCAATCTTCAGTTAAATATTAAGGATATCAAAATTTGTGAATAACCTCTTTTTTGCTTTAAAAAATTAATCAACGTATGAAAATTGCGGTTAATACTCGTTTATTACTTAAAGATAAGTTGGAAGGGATTGGTTGGTTTACATTTGAAACCTTAAAAAGAATTACTACTAATCATCCCGAACACCAATTTTATTTTATCTTTGACCGGCCTTTTCACTCAGATTTTATTTTCAGTAATAATGTTACCCCTATTGTCATTGGGCCACCCACGAGACACCCTCTCCTTTGGTATATCTATTTTGAATATTCAATTCCTAAAGTACTAAAGAGAATAAAAGCTGATTTATTTCTTTCAACAGATGGTTGGCTTTCCCTTAGAACTGATGTTAAGAGTGTCAATGTGATTCATGACCTTAATTTTGAACATAATCCCGAATTTATCAAACAACCCGTACGTTTCTACTATTCCCATTTTTTTAAACTTTTTGCGAAGAAAGCTTCAATTTTAGCAACTGTTTCGGAATTTACCCGCCGTGATATTAATACGTTGTACGATATCCCTTATTCTTCAATTGAGGTGGTTTATAATGGTTGTAACGATCTTTTTACTCCTCTTAATCAGCAAGAACAAGTAAATATTAGAAAATTATATTCCGGTGGTTGTCCCTATTTTTTATTTGTCGGACTCATTCATAAGAGGAAAAACCTTGATAATATTTTCAAAGCATTTGACATGTTTAAGATTCATGATTCTGAAAACACCAAACTTATAGTTGTCGGAAGCAAAAAATGGTGGAAAGGGGATATTGAAAATGCTTATAATGCCATGAGATATAAAGCTGATGTTATATTTCTTGGAAGGACTCATTCTTGTGAATTAAGTAAAATAATGGCCTCTTCACTTGCATTGGTATATTCTTCACTTTTTGAAGGATTCGGGATTCCAATTTTAGAAGCTTTTCATGCAGAAACAGCCGTTATTACATCTAACATTACTTCAATGCCCGAAGTTGCTGGGGATGCTGCTTTGCTGGTAAATCCATACTCGGTTGAGCAAATTGCAAATTCTATGGCTAAAATTTCCAATAATATTAATTTACGGACTGCTTTGATAACCAAAGGACGAATTCAACGACAGAAATTTAGTTGGGACAAAACCGCTGATAGCCTGTGGAAAACAATAGAAAAAGTTCTGTAAATCATAGATATTAATTAAAATATTTATTTTAAAAATAGCTCATTTAATTCAAAAATAAGTTATACTTTTGCATCAGAATTTTAAACCAATTTTATAACAAACTAAAAATAAAAAAAATGGATCTTAAAAAATTAACAGCCGATTTAGAGGCGAAAAACCCAGCTCAGCCTTTGTACATTCAGGCCGCAAAGGAAGTACTCGAAACAATTGTTGATTTCGTTAATGAAAACCCAAAATACGATAAATACGCTATCGTTGAAAGAATTTTGGAACCAGAAAGAATTATCAAATTCAAAGTTACCTGGGTTGATGATAAAGGTAATATTCAGATAAATCGTGGGTACCGTGTTCAACATAATATGGCTATTGGACCTTACAAAGGTGGTATTCGTTTTCACAAAAGTGTTACTGAAGACACTATGAAATTCCTTGCTTTTGAACAGACTTTTAAAAACTCTCTTACTACTCTTCCAATGGGCGGTGGTAAAGGTGGTTCCGATTTCGATCAAACCGGAAAATCAGAAGGTGAAGTTATGCGTTTTTGTCAGGCTTTCATGACTGAATTACAAAAATATATCGGACCTGAAACTGATGTTCCTGCCGGTGATATCGGAGTTGGTGGCCGTGAGATAGGTTTTATGTATGGCCAATATAAACGTTTACGTGGAGAACATGTTGGCGTTTTGACCGGAAAAGGTCTTGAGTGGGGTGGCTCTTTAATCCGCCCTGAAGCTACCGGTTTTGGCTCTGTTTATTTCCTCGAAGGTATGCTTGCAGCTAAAAAAGATAAACTCGCAGGAAAACGTGTTGCTTTGTCCGGCTTCGGTAATGTTGCCTGGGGTGCAGCACTAAAACTTACTGAACTAGGTGCAAAAGTTGTTGCTATTTCTGGTCCTGATGGCGCAATAGTTGATGAAGAAGGAATTAATACTCCTGAAAAAATTAACTATATGAATGAACTTAATCAGACTCGTAATAATGTAGTTGCTCCTTTTGCTGATAAATTCAAATCAGCTAAATTCTTCCCCGGAAAAAAATCATGGGAAACAAAAGTTGATATTGCTATGCCATGTGCTATCCAAAATGAATTAAATGGCGATGATGCTGCTTTACTTATCAAAAATGGTGTTAAATATGTAGTTGAAGTTTCCAATATGGGATGTACTGCTGATGCTGTTACTGCTTTACAAAAAGCAAAAGTAAGTTTTGCTCCGGGAAAAGCTGCTAATGCCGGTGGTGTTGCTACTTCAGGCTTGGAAATGTCTCAAAATGCTATGAAACTTTCATGGTCAGCTAAAGAAGTTGATGAAAAATTGAATGGCATTATGAACAGTATTCATGCTAATTGTGTAAAATATGGTACTGAAAAAGACGGATATATTAACTATGTTAAAGGTGCTAATATCGCCGGATTTATAAAAGTTGCTGAAGCAATGATTGCTCAAGGCGTTGCGTACTAATTTTAAATAAAATGAATTTTAAAGGCTGCTCGATGTGAGCAGCCTTTTTGTTAAAATAAGGACTCTATTATATACAATATTTAAAATTTGCTACTATGAAAAAACTATATTTTATCTTTATCTCTCTGATATTTACGTTAATTCTTTTTATTCATTCTGAAACTCTTATTGCTCAATCTGTAAATTCAAATAATTCCATAGTTGGAATTTGGAAAGGGATTTTACATGTTTCCCCAAGAGATTCATTAACTATAATCCTTGTGGTAGAAAATTGCGGCGATTCAGTAAAAGTTGTTCTTGATAGTCCTGATCAGTATGTTACAGATATACCTGTAACCTCTTTTTCTTTTGTTGATGATACGCTTTCCTTTAAAGCTGCGTCATTATTTGTTTCCTTTCGGGGAATTTATTCACGGGAGGAAGATGCGATTAAAGGGGCTTTTATCCAAGGTCGAAAAAAAATGTCTTTATCTTTCAATAGAACTTCTGACCGATTGTTGATAGTGCGTCCACAAACACCTATTCCACCTTATGATTATGTAGTTGAGTCCGATATCGTTTTTAATGATCCGAAGTCAGGGATGCCTTTAATTATGGGGACACTGACCTATCCGGAAAATAAGAACCCGAAAGGAACAGTGATTTTGATTTCCGGTTCAGGATGGCAAGATCGCGATGAGTCAATTTTGGGGCACAAGCCTTTTTTGGTAATTGCAGATTATCTTACCCGTAATGGGTATGCTGTTTTTCGCTATGATGATATTCCTAAGTATCAATTTGTGAAATCTACTACTTATGATTTTGCAGAAAATGTTACAATGATTATTGATTCTCTTAAAGCATATTGTAAATTTGATTTGAAAAAAATTGGCCTTCTTGGTCACAGTGAAGGTGGCTTGGTAGCTTTTATGGTTGCTTCACAAAACCCGGAAATTGAATTTGTTATTTCTATGGCAGGGGTTGCCGAAACTTTGAAAGAGACATTATTGTTTCAAAATAGGATAGCCCTTTCAAAAATGGATTATAGTGAAGAAGAAATTAATTCTTCACTTATAAATAGTGGAAAGACATTTACTTTGGTTGAAAAATCAAAAAATATTGAAAAGGCATCTGAACAAATGGATCTTCTATTTAGTGAATTAAGTAAAAATATGACAGATTCTCAAAAAGTTAGGTACAATTCCACTCCCCAGGATTTTCTACGTATTAAGCAAAAACTCTTATCCCCATGGTTTTATCAACTTTTTAAGATTAATCCAAAGGATTATATCAGGAAAATAGATTGTCCTGTATATGCATTGAATGGAGAGTATGATTTGCAGGTAAATTATCAAAAAAATCTACCCTTGATTGAGCAATATTTAAAGAAAAACTCTTGCAATAAAATTGAAATGTTACCTAAAATGAATCATTTGTTCCAAGAAGCAGTAACAGGTTACTATGATGAATATGGTAAAATTGAGCAGACTATTTCTCCCGAAGTACTTTCCAAAATTTTAGAGTGGTTGGATAAAGCCTTGATATGTGAATAAATTGGCTTATTCTTCTCCAAAATAATTTTTTAAATATTCTATTTGTCGACGATCTCGTTTTGTAGGTCGTCCTTCTCCCGATTCTCTGTATTCAAATTTTAAACGCAGGGCTTTAATCCTTTCATATTCTTCAGGAGGTGTTAGATCAAAATAGTATTGGGGAACCAACGAAGCCCCGATTCTGCTTTTAGGAGTCTCTATTACTTGGACGATCTTATCAAGTTGTCCAAGTTTAATATGCAAAATTTGTTCACTGCATAGTTCCTTGGATGGTTTAACAGGAATTCCGTTTATCTTAACCTTGCCTGCATTACATGCATCTGTGGCCATGGATCTGGTTTTGAAAAGTCGCACCATCCATAGCCATTTATCAATTCTAATATGCAGATTTATCATCTGTGATTATGCCAAAAAGAAGAAATTATTTAGAATTATTACTATTTCTAAGTTCAATCTTCATTGTTCTAATTTTAAATTCCAGCTCTTTTGCTTCCTCTTTTGCTGCCTCAATTTTTTTATTGAATTCAGCTTTCAAAATATCAGCATTTTTAGAATTGGCAAAAAAACCAAGATTATTTTCCCAAAGGTTTATATCTTCTTTTAGTTGGGTTAGCTTATTAGATAAAAATCTCATCTCTTTATCAAGCAACCTCTCGGCATTTGGATTATTAAGAATAGTATCAATTTTGCTTTTAAAGTTATCGTGTTTAATATCTTCTACACTAACCTTTAAATCGGCAAAGCGCTTATTGACAGCATCACGGTATTCATTATATATACGATCTTTATCATTTTTAGGAACATGGCCAAGTTCAGTCCATTCGCGCTGATAAAGTTTCATTGCATCTAGATTGGCAGCTTTGTCACTTCCAAATTCATGATTAATGATTTTTTGAATGAGTTCTTCCTTTTTCTTGAGATTATCACTTTCAATCTGTTGTATATTGCTGAAATAAAATGATTTTTCTTCAAAGAAATGATCACAGGCAGCTCTGAATCTTTTCCATACAGTTTCAGAATATTTTCGGGGAGTAGGGCCTATGTTTTTCCATTCTTTTTGGAGTTTAAGTATCTCATCAGTTGTGTTTTTCCAGTCGTTTCTAGTGGATAGTGCTTCTGCTTGGATGGCCAGATTTAACTTTAAATTGTAATTTTGCATCTGAGAGTCTTTCATTTGCTGAAAATACTCTTTCTTTTGTCCATAAAATTTATCCAAAACTACTTTAAATCGATTCCAAATTTCATCATTCAATTTTGCAGGTGCAGGTCCTAAAGTTTTCCATACTTTAAGCACTTCATTTAATTTGTCGCTAATTGTGTTATACTCCTTAATAGAAAGAGTCTCATTGGCAACGAGTTCTTCGGCCTGTTCACATAAAACCACTTTGGCATTGTAGTTGTTTTGTTGTTCAGCAAAGATTTCGTCATAATGTTCTCTTCTTTTCTGGTTTATTTGATCTGATGCCACTTTGAAACGTTCCCAAATTTCATCTTTTTTGTCTTCAGGAACCGGTCCAATTTCTTTCCATTCATCATGAAGTTGTTGCAACTTTTTAAATGATTTGTTGATGGAATCATCCAATAAAAGAGATTCGGCAGTTTCGCAAAGCTTTATTTTCTGTTCTAAGTTCTTTTTTAAATCCAGTGAGCGTAATTCTTTGCCAATCTTCAAGATATCAAAGAATTTTTCAACGTAAAAATGGTAATTCTGCCATAAGTTGGTAGATTCGTTTTGAGGAACCGGTCCAATTTCTTTCCATTGATCCTGAAATTCTTTGAATTTATCATTCAGTGTTTTTAAATTTGATTCATTTTCAATCAAATTCTTTAAATCTTCAATAATGGCCTTTTTAGCTTCGAAATTTTTATTTTTCTCTGCTTCAATCTTTTCTAGAAATTTAGCTTTATTTTCTTTGTATGTTTGAAGTGCGTTTTCAAATTTCTTTTCAAGGTCGGATTTTTCAGGAATAAATTCTTCCTGATTACCACCTTCATTTATAAATGAGTTTAATTGTTCTTGTTTTAATTTTTTGATGTGTTGCAATATTATGGATTTAAGTATGCCAACACGCATTTTGATAATGTTGAAATTGGGCTCCTGTACAATTTCATGGAGGATATTAACGGATTCTTCAAATGTCAATTCCGAATATTCAGATTCAATTTTTTCAGGAGATTCTTCAAATGTCTTATCATCTATGTCTTCTTCATCTTCTTCAGGAACTTGTGAAGATTCAATTTCTGCAACAATTTCATTAACAGTTTTTTCCGCAGCAAAGGGTTCCTCAACAACTGGTTCTTCAGTAGCAGTTTCCTCAGCAACTGATTCTTCAGCAACAAGTTCTTCAGCAACAGGTTCCTCAGCAACAAGTTCCTCAACAACTGGTTCTTCAGTAGCAGTTTCCTCAGCAACTGATTCTTCAGCAACAAGTTCTTCAGCAACAGGTTCCTCAACAACAGGTTCCTTTATTGGCATTTCATTTGAATTAATATCAACTAATTCCGTATTGTTTTGGTCTTCGATAGAAGAGCCGGAATTCACCACAAGATCTTGATTCTCATCATTTTCGGGGTGGAGAAGGTCTTTTGATTCCATAAATAGTAATCTTAAAATTAATAATTAGTATGTTTGAAAAAATAGTTTGCAAAGATATAAATTAATTAAGTATATCAGCAATAATTTCTACTGATTCAATATTTTTAATATGTTCATTATGAAGTCTGAAATAATAAATTAATCCATGTAGTAATTCATTTCGGATTGATTTTGCAGGGAATATACCGGAATGTGTATTATCCATAGAATTTAAAAGTTCATTAAGGTATGAAGATGCTTTTTTAGAGAGCATATTTTGATTTTCAAAAAATAAAGGATCATAAAACCCGCTGTCAAAATTAAAATAACAATTTTTCTCTGAATATTGGTTGTCGGGACAGAATCCAAGTATTTTTGAAAGTTGAATCATGAATTTGATATGAATGTCAGTTAAAATTTCTTCAGTATCAAGTTTAATTATATTTTCTTCAAGAAATGCAAAAAGAGCAGCATCTTCACCGGCATCAATTAGCAATTTATAGAGCAATTCATTATAAAAGATAAGTAGAGAAATTCTTATGTTATCAAAGGGAATTCTGGAAAAATGGTAGTAGTGATTTATTTCTTTAATAAAATGTAATTGACTATTCTTTTTATTTTCAAAGTTTATTTCCACCAAGGCAAGTGGTTCAAAATGAGCAATGTTAAATTTGTTATTTTTAGAAAAAGCATTTTTAATAATAAAGGAGAGTGTCCCAAATTTCTCAGTATATAATTTAACAATAATTGCATGATCACCATATTTGGTTTTATGGATAACAATACCTTTGGTGCAAGCTAACATAATGAAATCAGTTAATAAAAAGTATTTTGGCAACTTTTTTTTCTTTACCTGTCTTGTCTGAAGCAAAAACAAAATAGACTCCGGTTGCAGGTCTATTGCCATAAAAATCTTTACCATCCCAAATCAATTCTCCTCCATTTGCATATCCCTGCCAAACAAGTTTTCCCGAAGCATCAGCAATTTTGCAAAAAGAGTTATCCATCAGTCCGCTTACCGCAATTACGCCTGTATAAGTTTCTCTCACAGGATTTGGAAAAACCAATGCTTCTTCGAAATAATCCTTCCCATAGGTGGCTGTTCCTCTGTATGATATTATCCCATTGGTTGTGCCAAAAAATACTTCACCATTATCATGATTAATAGCAATTGAGGTTATTTGGTTAGAAAAAAGAGGGGAATTACCCTCGTTAAAATGCAAAAGTTCTTTAGTGCCGTCTTCGGAGACAAGAAAGACTCCGGCTTTTGAGGTGCCAATCCATTTTCTGTTAGCACCGTCAACAGCAATAGCAGTTATTGATTCAAATTCCAAGAGATTTTGAACATACACAGTATCATCTGTTGGAATAGATTGTTCTACCAAAATGTTTTGTGCATATAAATTGTTGGAAAAAGCATAGGAGGCATTGTAAATAACCTTAATGCCCTGTTCAGTTCCAATCCAGATTTCATCCCCTTCTTTATCTGCCGCAAGACAACTTATAGTAGCTGTTTGTACATTTGCGTAGCTGTTCATGTCAATACTCCTCACTTCATCATCGCTGCTATTGCTGATGGTATTATTGTCATTATAAACTATTAAGTGATTTGACCGAGGGAATGAAACCCATTTATAGTTATTTGGATCGACAAGGACATGTTCAGCAACGACACCTACAGTACTGGTAATATAAGGACTAAGGCTGAAGGAAGCCCAGGTTCCGTCACTTTTGATCACTTTAAGAGGGTAGGGGGTTTGACTGTTCGTCATCCAAAGATTGTTGTTATTGTCAAAACATAATCCGGATACAAAAATGGAACTGTTTGGGCTTTGTAGCGGACTATTTTCGGTGGTATAGTGTTGTACTACATGACCATCTTTAAACTTAAAAAGTCCTGAACCCCAGCTGCCAATATAAAATTCATTCGAATTGCGCGGGTTGATGACAACTTTTGTTAAATCATGTGCATCGGGAAAGGCACTGAAATCGTAATTATTGCAATTCCATGTTTCGTCAGCAAAATAACTTAAAAAGGGTGGATAATAAGATATTCCCCAACCTGATCTGGTCCCCGGGACTACGGCAACCACTCCGTTGGAGCAGTCAATACTTTCAACCATTTCAGAACAAGGACCATTAGCTGTAAAAATCGAACTATAAGTATAGGGTCTGTTTAGATAGATAAGTCCGATATAGTCATCCGCCACCCATATTTCTTCTTTTCCGTCAAAAACTGCTTGGCGTGCCTGTTCTAAAAGAGAGCCGTCATTCCATGTTCCATAATAGGTTTGTATCTCATTTGTGTCATAAACATGTACACAGTTCCAGTCACAAACAAGCAATTCTTCATTAGTGGCATCAATGGAACGAACAATATGAGAATAGATTGTAGAATCATAATTCCATACTCCTCCTTCCATCACAAAAATGGAATCTTCTAAAACTAAATTGCCGTTTTTGTTTGCATAAAGACGGTTGTGAAATGTTTGAATCATGTTATAATCACACTCTCCAAGTTCATCTTCAAAATGCCATTCGGCAAAATCCATAACTCGTATATTATCTGTCTCAATGTTAAAAATTCCCTTTGCCGTAGTTAGATAGTATTTGTTGTTTAATATAGTAAAGTCCTTAACTTCAAATATTTCATTGTTTCTTGTTGTAAACCATGTGTCTTGAATAGTAAAGTTTTGCAAATTAATTAATACAACTCCAAATGCACAGGATAGATATGCTATATCTTCACTGACATATATATTATTAATTTTTTTTGATCCTATTAGCTGTTTATTCTTTATATCAGCAACATTGAAAAGTTTGTCATTTTTTATAAAGTCAAGATTGGAGTTAGAATATGCAATGATTAAAACATCATTCTCTTTTGAATAATAAATCATTGAAATACCAACTTCCGAAAGACCGTCAATTTTAGACCAGGAACTAACCTCTCTGTCTGATTTTTTTAGCAACATAAGGCTTTTGTCGGTGGCAGCATAAATGTAATCTGATGTGGAAGCTACCGAATGAAAGGATTTATATGGCAAATGAGAACGAAAAGTTCCAATCGGGATTTGCGCATTCAATATCCCTATGTTAAGGAAAATCAATAGGAAAGTTATTATATTTCTCATGAATATCTTTTTTTATCAAGTATAACAATTTTTAAACAAGAATATTACTAGTTGATGATATTTTTTAAAAGCTTTTTTTTGATTACTTTTGTCGGAATCCATGAAGCTAATAAGCTGATTAATAAAATTGTGATGAAAACAATAATAAAGTCAATCGCTTCCATAGAAACCGGATAATAGTTTAAAATGAAATTACCTTCTCCGCTCCCAAATCTTACAATATGAAATGTCTGCTGAATGAAACAAATAAAAGATCCTAAAAGCATTCCGGCTACTCCTCCTAAAAAGGAGATACACATCCCTTCAAAAATAAAAATTTTTCCAATAAGCGAAGATTTAGCCCCTAAGCTATTTAAGATGGTTATGTCAGATTTCTTTTCAACTATTAGCATTCCCAGTGTTCCAATAATATTAAATGTTGCTACAACCATTATAAAGGCAAGAATGAAAAAGATAATTAGTTTCTCTGATTTCATTGTCTTAAAGAGTAACTCCTCTTGCTGAAATTTATTTTGAACCTGATAGCGATTCCCCAAAATGCTTTCTATTTTTTCCTGACACTGATTACCGGCACTATAATTTTTTAATTTTACTTCCATTGAAGTAACTTCCCCCTCATAATCCATCAACTCTCTGATAAAATCAATTGAGCAAAAAATGTACTCTTCATCATACTGAGTGTAAGTGGCAAATACACCTGAAGGAATCAAGTATCGTACATTGAATGCATCAGCAGAATTGAGGAGATTCTTTTTAGTACGTTTAGGATAATATACCTTTAGCATTTTGTTGCTGTTAAGATTTATCTGAAGTGTTCCTGCCGTGACGGCTCCCATTACAGTGTAATTGTACTCCCCTCTTCCTAAAGAAAAATCTCCATCTATCAGCAAGGTGTCGGTCCTGTTTATGCGTATATAATTGTCTGAAATTCCCTTTAGATTAACCAATGTCTGTCTGTCATCATAACTGATAAGAGCTAAATCGGAAACAACTTCCTGTATAGATTCGACTTCCTCCAATGATTGTATTTTCTGCATTGGAAAAGAATCAACGGGAAAAGATTTCCCTTCAATAAGTTTAATTTCTAAGTCAGGATTGAAGGAATTAAAACATCCTGAAATAAAATTCTCCATTCCGTTAAAAACTGAAAGAATGAGGATGAGAGCCGCTGTGCTAACCATAACCCCGACTGTGGATATGATGGATATTATGTTGATGATATTATGTTTCTTTTTTGAAAATAAATATCTCCAAGCAATAAAAAAAGCGGTTTTGTTGCTAGTACTTTTCAAAATCTATTCTTTCAGGAGTTTCTCAATATTTTCAATGTAATCCAAAGAATCATCCAGGAAAAACTCAAGTTGGGGAATAATGCGGATTTGATTTTTTATTTTTTGCCCAAGACGAAAACGAATTTCTTTGGTGTTGCTGCGTATTGTTTTTATGACTAATTCGGAATCCTTGGCATTGTATATACTAAGATAGGAACGGGCTATTGATAAATCTTTTGTAACAGTAGTCTTGGTTACAGTTATCATACAACCATATATTGAAGTGCCATCCTTAAGGAATATATCTGCAAGCTCTTTTTTTATGAGTTGTGAAATTTTCAATTGTCGCGTTGTATCCATTCTTTTTTATTTAAATCGTTGCAAAAATACATATTTTTGTTTAATTAAAGGCTTTACAATATAGATTGAGTGAATTACCTATATTATATTTTTAAAAATAATTATTGTATCTTTGCATAAGTTAATTATAGAGATAAAAGTTGAAATAAAATATTGATAATCAATTAATTATTAAAATATAAACATTATGTCTAAACACCTTTTTTTAGGAGATGAAGCTATTGCTCAGGCTGCTTTGGATGCCGGTCTTTCAGGAGTTTATGCTTACCCGGGAACTCCTTCTACGGAGATAACCGAATTTATTCAACATTCTAAACAGGCTAAAGAGGGAAATGTCCATAGCATTTGG
The DNA here is from genome assembly GCA_019135895.1 of Bacteroidota bacterium. Lineage (GTDB taxonomy): Bacteria > Bacteroidota > Bacteroidia > Bacteroidales > WCHB1-69 > JAGVVH01. The sequence continues at coordinate 21,859 of JAGVVH010000155.1, forward strand.
GCCGGTAATGAAAAAACTGCCATGGAGTCAGCAATCGGAATGTCGTATGCTGGAAAGAAAGCTATGGTTTGTATGAAACATGTTGGACTTAACGTGGCTGCCGATCCCTTTATGAATGCTGCTATTACCGGTGCTAATGGAGGTTTGGTGGTGGTAGTTGCTGATGACCCCTCAATGCACTCTTCTCAGGATGAACAAGATTCTCGCTATTACGGAAAATTTGCCTTTGTCCCGGTTTTTGAACCGTCAAATCAACAGGAAGCGTATGATATGACTTATGATGCTTTTGATTTCTCTGAGAAATATAAGGTTCTTGTGATGATCCGTATTACTACACGTATGGCACATTCCCGCTCCGGAGTTGAAAGAAAAGCCATTAAACCTCAAAATACCATTCATCTTCACCCTAATCCAAAACAGTTTATCCTGTTGCCTGCTATAGCTAAGGTTAATTATAAACAATTACTTGACAAACAGCCGGCATTGGAAGAAGAATCTGAAAATTCGTCCTACAACCATTTCTTTGAAGGAAAAGATAAATCTATGGGGATTATCGCTTCAGGGATAGGATATAACTATTTGATGGAATGTTATGTTGGAACTTCCTGCCCATTTCCTGTTCTTAAAATTTCTCAATATCCTTTACCCAAAAAATTGATTGCCCGTTTGGTTGACGAATGTGAATCAGTTATGGTAATTGAAGAAGGTTATCCAATTATTGAAGAACAATTAAGGGGTTTGTTAAACAGAACCGGTAATATTAAAGGAAGATTGGATGGAACTTTGCCACGAATGGGTGAACTGAATCCTAATGTGGTGGGTATTGCTTTAGGCTTTCCACAGGAACAAGGTGCTCCCATCCCCGCAATTGTTGTTCCCAGACCTCCTGCACTTTGTAATGGCTGTCCTCATATTGATACTTACAACGCACTCAATGAGGCAATGGAAAAATATGGTAAAGGGAAAGTCTTTGCAGATATCGGCTGCTACACTTTAGGCGCTTTGCCTCCGTATAATGCTATTTATTCTACGGTGGATATGGGTGCTTCCATTACTATGGCTAAAGGTGCTGCAGATGCCGGCCTGCTGCCTGCAATTGCTGTTATCGGCGACTCAACATTTACTCACAGCGGGATGACATCTCTTTTGGACGCAATCTATGAAAATACTCCTATTACGGTCCTGATTCTTGATAATAGTACTACCGGTATGACCGGAGGTCAGGATTCCCATGCTCTTGGTAAAATTGGTTCCATCTGCAAAGGATTGGGCGTTGAAGAAGAGCATATCCGTGAAATTAAACCTTTGAAAAACAGACATCTTGAAAATTTGAAAGTAATAGAAGAAGAAATTGAATATCAAGGTGTTTCTGTGATAATACCTACTCGTGAATGTGTTCAAACCTTGAGCAAAAGAATGAAAGCTAAAGCTAAAGCATAGCTTACTTAATATTGCCCGATAAAATTTTTCTAATTAACGAATTTAATAGTATAAAAATGAAAATAGATATAATATTAGCAGGTGTCGGAGGTCAGGGAATTCTTTCTATTGCCTCAATTATTGGTTATGCAGCAGTAAAAAAAGGTCTCTATATGAAACAAGCGGAGGTTCACGGAATGAGCCAACGTGGCGGTGATGTGCAGTCAAATTTTAGAGTTGCAGATTATCCAATTGCATCTGACCTTATCCCAATGGGAAAAGCAGACCTTATCATTTCTGTTGAACCAATGGAGTCACTTAGATATTTGCCTTGGTTGTCTGAAGATGGAACGGTTATTACCAATGACCAGCCATTCGTCAATATAGCTAACTACCCTGATACAGATTCTCTGAATGCCGAATTTGCGAAAATTAAAAATATTGTGGTCATTAATGCCGACCAAATTGCGAAAGATTTGGGTTCAGCCCGTTCTGCAAATATGGTTATCCTTGGTGCCGCTTCTCCTTTCCTGAAAATGGATTTTAAAGATATTGAAAATGCAGTTTCTGATGTTTTTGCCGCTAAAGGAGAAGAGGTGGTAAAGGTTAATCTGGCTTGCCTGAGAGCAGGACGTGAATTCGCACAGAAAATTAATTAATTCTGTTTTTTGGGCGTTCCGGCTCGCTACACTCGCCGTCTTAGACATGGGAGAAATTGAAACTGTTTGTAGAGACGCGATTAATTGCGTCTCTACGGGCATCTAACTTGTGCCCTAAAGCCCCAAAGCCCTCGCCTTTGCTTGGTTTTCGCTGCAATCCCTAATGCGCTCATTCCACTCCTGTAAATTGAGGTAATTATTTTTAAAAATCAAATTCTTTGTAATCCTGTTTTTTGTGAAATTGTTCCGAAATTTTACTTCGTTAAACACTTTTTTTTGATTTCTTTTTCTATTTTTTACTTATCATATTGATTATTAGGCGAATATTTTTTTATTGAAAAATAGAATAATTAAAAATAATATTTTAAATTTGTTCTCTTACTTGATATGATTAAGTTTTTTTTGTACTAAAATTTACTTTTTTAAAATAAATAATATCAAAATCATACATCATGAATAATTATTCGTTATATTTTCTTTGTAAAAATAAATTATCTTATTTTCTCTCTGATAAAAGTTATTCCAAACATAATTTTATTAGAAAGAAGAAGATACTCTGTTATATATAATATTCAGATAAGAATTATTTTGTCGGAATAAACCGCAAAATGACAATAAACAGAATTAAGTAATGTAAAAATGATTTAAATATGAAAAAAAATTGTATTATTTTAGGACACTTGTAATTTTTATAATTACAGTATTGTGTTTTACTAATTGTGAAAAAGAATTCGATATATCTGAACTAAAACAATTAGATAAACGATTAATTGCATCTGATGCATTAATGAATGAACCGTTAATTATTCAAATGTTTAATGAATTGGATAATTATAATATTGTTCTTAATTCTTATGGAATTTTAGAGTTTAACTCTGGTGAAGATGCAAATCATGTTGTAGATATTCTTCAAAATTATTCAGACCTATTTGTAACCAAAGAAGAATATCCTAATGATCCGGTATTATGTGCTTTAGAAACACATTATAATTTTCCATCATTAAGAGCAGATATTGAAACGCAAATTCTTGATTTGGAAGAGAAAGAAAATCTAACGGAAGATAATGATCCGGATAACCATTATATTGTTAGTCCATATATGAGAGCTATCTTAACTCCCAATTGCGAAGTGATTATTAATCAGCTTATTTGTGTATATTTTGAAACAGTCGGGGTCGGGATAATGAATGCTGATTATACCTCTTTAAACGACTTGCATAAATGTCATAATAGTCTTGATTATAGCGAATTTGATATACTTTCTTTTTGTGCTTCCAATAAAAATGCTTTTATACTTAGTGACAATGTTATTAATCATAATCCTGATTTTTCTTTTTATGTGAATGATTCTAATCCGAATGAATATCATTTTGTCAACAGGTCTTGGGGGGAAATTTTTATTAATATGACATATTACTGGGACTTTGGAGACGGGATTTTTTCTACAGATAAAAATCCTGTACATGTTTTTAGCTCGTCCGGTGAGAAAACGGTAATATTGACTATAAATTCCAATGGAACAAGCGAAAGTATTTCAAAACCAATAAAGGTCGGTTCCTGTACTGCGAACTTTTCTTATTCATTGGGTAATGATGGAAACTGTTCTTTTTCTTCAACTTCTATTGCAGATGGCAATATTACTAGGTATGAATGGTTATTTGGTGATGGGGGTACTGCAAATACTCAAAATCCGACACATAGATATAATAGTAATAGACAGTACAGTGTCCGTTTGGTAATTTATACAGACGATGGTTGTTCTGATGCATGGATGGGAACTGTTACAATTTCAAATGTAAATTCAACAAGTTGCTGTAAAGCTAATGATAGAGAAAAAATCAAGTATTATCAATATGCCCCTACCAGAAAATTAAAACTAATTTTTAGAGTAACGAATTCTGCAATATGGCATAGAATTGTATCAAAAACTATTAATTATAAAATAAAGTCAAATGGAACCCTTATTCGAATTAAAGCAGATAATATTGGAACTGGATTTTATGGCATTGCCTATTGGTATGATTATAATAGTGGCGATGATTGTGGAACATATCAGCCTGTGGAACGATCAGACTCCGACTCTGATCGTTCTGGAATGACACTGGATGTTGGAATGGGGGACCCTTTTAGGGTTGGGAAAGAGTCTATTACATCTACTTACTATATCAAAGATGAAGGAGTTGAAGAAAGGGGAATCGGTTTAAAATTACATCAAAAACCTTGCAATTAATAATCATAAAATAAAATCAATAAATCATGAAAAAATTTAGTTTATTATGGATTGCACTCATTATTTTGAGTATTCCGATTTATTCGCAAAAATATTATTTGGGTGTAGAATCCGGATTTCATAAAGATGTTTATTCCATCTCAAACAATGATGCGGGAGATTTATATATCGGAATGGATATTCTGGCTGTGGTAGAAAACCTCTCTTTCAAAGTTATTTTCGATAATAATATTGAAATCGGAACCGGAATCGGATATTATAATTATGCTCTGAATATCGGAGTGAAAAATATTCCTATTTTTTATACCGGAAATGCAGTGCTATATAGAACACTGAGTATTCCGTTAAATGTGGGATATCGTTTCAAAATATTACCGGGATTTTATGCCGGATTTAATTCGGGACTGGATTTTGATTTTTGTTTCTACGAGGATTCATATCATTATGGTGCAGTTTGGACTCCCGAAGAAAATTATTTTAGTATTCATTTTAATTCTTTAAAAAACAATTTCAATGTGCTAATCAGCAACAAAGTACAATTGCAATATGTTACGAAATTCAATATGGCGGTCGGCATTTTCGGAGCTTATCATGCCGGGTTAAGAGATATCTGGGAATGCGATAATGCCACTTTTTCCATAAATAATGGTGAAAAAATCTACACTCCGACTATTACAACCAATGGCTCCTATTGGAGTTTCGGAATAGAACTGGGATATATATTTAAGTAAAGTAAGGGTATAGTTATAATATAAATTTAACTCGGTCGCATGTATTGAATATTTGAGACAATTGTCCTAAAAGTATAGTCAGATTATTTCAAGACAAATTTTTAACTAATCAAGTATCTTCAAGGGTAAAATGTTGTCTCCTGAAACAGAATATAACTGCCCGGACTTGGTCACAACAAAATAATTCTCTCCGTATGAAACATATGCCATGGTATCTTTTATCTCTATCTGCATTTCTCCTTGGGTGAGGTTTGCTGCGCTATTAAAATAGTAAATTTCTTTTTTTGGAGCCATTGAGATGAAATCCTGTTGATTAACACCACAGAAGCCATTTCCTTTTTCATTATATTGAAAAAATCTGATAAGGGTGCTGTCCTTGATGCCTTGTTCATCCTGTATGAGATAAAAAGTATTTGAGTTCATATACTCTTTAACTCCATCCTGAGTAAAAACAATCTCTTTTGCTTCAACTGCAGTATGATCATCTCCCAATGAAGAGCGGATTCCTTTTTCCAAAATAAACGTTCCACAGCCTGCAAAATAACCTACTAAAGCAATCCAACTGATATGTTTTAAATACCAAATAAAATCTATTTTCTCCATCCCCATAACGGCAACACCCGCAGCAGAACCGATAATCAGGATGCTTCCACCTGTTCCGGCACAATAGGCCAAAAATTCCCAAAAATAATGATCCATGGGAAAATGATACATTCCCATGCCGGCTGCAACCAAAGGTACGTTGTCAACAACAGATGATGCAATACCGATAATCATATTGATGATATAGTATTTGCCAGGTTCCCCAATCGGAATTTTATCCAGTGAGTTGGCAAGTAGTTCAAGATGCCCGGCAGTGCCAAGAGCATTTACAGCCGTGAGAATTCCAAGAAAGAATAGTATAGTTGAAATATCAACTCTTTTAAGAACATTTGTTATGGAGTATTTGCTTCTGTCTTCTTTACTGTCTTTTCGGTGAACAATCTCGGAGAGAATCCATAATATACCCAATCCGCCCAAAATTCCCATGAAAGGAGGTAGATGCGTGATGGTCTTGAAAATAGGAGTAAATAGCAATGCTCCAACGCCAACTATAAGAAATAAAGTGCTTTGCCAACTGTTTTCCTCTGTTGTTTCATCAGAACTTAGCTGATTTAGCTGAGGTCTGGAAACTTCTCCTTTGAGGGTGAAAGACAAAATAATGAGAGGAACTATCAACGACATGAGACTGGCAATAAAAGTCATCTCAATGATATTGAGTGAAGATACTTTACCTCCAATCCACAACATAATGGTAGTGACGTCTCCAATCGGAGAAAAGGCTCCACCGGAGTTGGCAGCAATAATAACCATACTTGCAAAAAACCAACGGTCTTTTTTTTCTGCAATTAACTTGCGCAGTAAAGCCACCATCACAATTGAAGTTGTTAAGTTGTCTAATACAGCTGAAAGAAAGAAAGTTAGAATGGAGACTATCCAAAGAAGTTTAACTTTGTTGGTCGCATGAATCTTGTCGGTGATAATTTTAAATCCTCCTTGAGTGTCAACAATTTCTACAATAGTCATGGCACCCAAAAGGAAAAATAGAATTTCAGAAATTTCTCCCAAAATCTCAACAATTTTGAAATTCATAATCCAATCCTTAAAGCCGCTGCCCGGATTGTGCATCATAAATTCACGAAGTTCAGAGGGATTTGTTAGCAATCCTTCGCCTGCAATCATGATGCAGACCCAAAGAACTACACCAAGCAACAGTGCGGTTGCACTTTTATTGACTTTTATTGGATGTTCGAGGGCAATCAAAATGTAGCCCAAGATGAACAGTATTATCATAAATGTAAACATAGCAGATGATTTTTGTTAATATTGAAATTTGTGCATTAATAATGACTTTTTTTAAATTTTGAGTGCAAAAATAGTGATTTTTTTTATTTAAAACAAATGTTTTTAGTTAGATATCTAGTGAATTCCTGTAGTCAAAAGCCTGCCGAAAAAACGTAACAAGCTGAATATAAAAATACTCTGCTAACATTAAAGAATGAATATTGGGCATATAAAATGACGGATTATAATGTGATATAATCCGTCAGATTTGTAGAAAAAATGATGCTATTTTTTAGTAATAGCAATGATAAATTAATTACCTAATTTATTAAGTTGAAGTATATTCTCTCCTGAAATTGAATAAAGCTTCCCTGACTTAGTGACAATAAAATAATTTTCTCCATAAGATACATAAGCCAACGTATCTTTTATTTCAATTTTCATATCGCCTTTGGTAAGATTAGCAGCACTGTTAAAGTAATAAAGATCTTTTTTTGGTGCCATTGTTATATAATCTTTCTGATTAACTCCGCAAAATGAATTCTCTTTTTCTGCATACTGGAAGAATTTAATGAGCGTACTATCCTTTATCCCCTGAGAGTCCTGAATGAGGTAGAATGTGTTTGAATTCATAAACTCTTTAACTCCATCTTGAGTAAAACTAATCTCTTTGGTTTCAATTTTAGTCATATCATCTCCAAGTGAAGTACGAATTTGTTTTTCAAGCATAAATGTGCCGCAACCTGCAAAATAACCAATCAGGGCAATCCAACTGATGTGTTTTAAATACCAAATAAAATCAATTTTCTCCATTCCCATGACAGCAACACCGGCAGCAGATCCGATAATCAGGATACTTCCACCTGTTCCGGCGCAATAAGCCAAAAATTCCCAGAAATAGTGATCCATCGGGAAATTATACATTCCCATGCCTGCTGCAACCAGAGGAACATTGTCAATGACTGAAGAAGAAAGCCCTATGATTATGTTGACCAGATAATATCTCCAGGGTTCTCCAAGTGGAATTTTATCTAGAGAGAGTGCAAGCGATTCGAGGTGACCTGCCGTTCCAAGTGCCTGAACAGCCATCAATATACCAAGAAAGAATAAAATGGTTGACATGTCTACTCTCGTTAGGACTCCTGTTATGGAATATTTTGTTTTAACTTCCTTAGGATCTTTTCTATGAATTACTTCCGATAATATCCATAGAATACTCAATCCAATTAAAATTCCGAGGAAAGGCGGAAGATGAGTAATTGTTTTAAAAACAGGGGTAAATAATAACGAACCAACTCCAAGAATTAAAAATAAAGTACTTTGCCAACTCTTTGTGTCAGCGCTTTCTGCTAAATCACCGTGAGTTAACTGAGGACGGTTGATTTCTCCTTTGAGAGTGAAAGAAAGGATGATAAGTGGAATCACTAAGGACATAAGACTGGCAATGAAAGTCATTTCTATAATATTTAGTGAGGATACTTTGCCTCCAATCCATAACATAATGGTGGTAACATCACCGATAGGGGAGAAGGCCCCGCCTGCATTAGCAGCAATAATGACCATACTGGCATAGAACCATCGGTCTTTTTTATCTGAAATTAATTTACGGAGAAGTGCTACCATTACAATAGCGGTTGTCATATTGTCCAAAACGGCAGAAAGGAAGAAAGCTAAAATAGAAACGATCCATAGAAGTTTCACTTTCTTAGTAGTATGGATTCTGTCAGTAATAATTTTAAATCCACCCTGCGTGTCCACTAATTCCACAATAGTCATGGCTCCAAGAAGGAAAAATAAGATTTCGGAAATTTCACCAACAATTCCAACAATTTTGAAATCCATAATCCAATCTTTAAACCCACTTCCGGGGTTATTCATCATAAATTCACGAAGTTCAGAAGGGTTTGTGAGTAAATTTTCCCCTCCTATCATAACACAAATCCATAAGAATACGCCAAGGAAAAGTGCTGTTGCACTTTTATTGACTTTTAAAGGATGTTCGAGGGCAATTAATACATAACCCACGAGAAAAAGTATGATCATTAAGATAAACATAATAGATTGATTTAATTAATATTAAGATTGTTTTTTAAACACTTTGACATGTTCATTTTTTTTATTTTTCGGCGGCAATAATACAATTTATTTTTATTCGAATAATTATTTTATCATTATTTATTTTTAATATGTATTTTTGCCTATTAAAATAATATTATGGAAAAAATGACGGATGATTTATGCAAACTTTTGATAAGCAAAGGCGAATTAAAACAACAAATTTTCAACTGTACTTTCGACACTCTTCAGCTTTTCAAAGATGCAGCGAAAGAATTTGAGTTTTATTACAAGAACAACTTTTCCAATGAGCATGAAAAAGTGGCAGTTTTTTTTACTAATAAAAACCAGTATGAATTTCAAATTCGTTTTGCCGGCGATGTATTAGTATTTATTATGCATACCAATATTTTTGAATTTTCTCGCAATCATGAAGTGATGCGTTCAAATTATATCAAAGAAGATAAAACTCGCTCTTATTGCGGAATGATTCAGATTTTTAATTTTCTGTCAGATTCTTTTAAGTATAATAGAATCAATGACAGCGGCTATATGATTGGGAGAATATTGATTAACAAAGATTTACACTATTTTGTAGAAGGGAAGAGAGAACTTGCCCAAGTTTTGAATGACTTCAATGCAAATCAACTTAATGGGGATTCTGTGAAAGAAATTCTTTATTCTGCCATTAAATATGCTCTTGATTTTGATCTTTTGCTACCCGATTACGAGACATATAAGGAGATTTCCGTCAATGATATTGTCCAGTTAGAAGATTCTATTACTACCATGAAAACTGCTAAAAGGTTGGGATTCAGGTTCGAACCGGATAAAGACGAAGCAAAATAAAATTTTTTTCTAAAGATATATTGTGGTATTAATTTTTTTTATATTTTTGCGGCCTCAAATAAGGAGATAAGCCGCATTCGTCTAGTAGGCCTAGGACGCAAGGTTTTCATCCTTGAAATCAGGGGTTCGAATCCCCTATGCGGTACTAAAAGAGGTTGATTGGGTCAACCTCTTTTTTTATAATATTTTTCAGATGTCCGGTATCTATATCCATTTTCCATTTTGCAAATCTAAATGTATTTATTGCAATTTTTATTCTGTTATCAATAATACATATACTTCTGATTATCTAAAATCTTTACTCAAGGAAATAGAGTTACGGCACAATTATCTTGAAGATACCAATGTCAAAACGCTTTATTTCGGAGGGGGAACTCCCTCATTACTCAATGTTGTGGAGATTTCGAAAATACTGAAAAAGCTGAAAGAGTATTTTTCTTTTGACTCTTCTCTTGAGTTTACTTTTGAAGCAAATCCCGAACAACTTTCTCTTGACTATCTGAGTGATTTGAAAAGGCTGGGAGTGAACAGACTTAGTATTGGAGTGCAATCTTTTGATGATAAAATTTTATCACTTTTAAAGAGAAAACATACTGCTGCAGATGCGGAAAAATCATTGACCAATGCTCTTTCGTGTGGGTTTGACAATATTTCTATTGATTTGATTTATGGTATTTCTGAAAGAGATGCAACTATGTGGGAAAAGGAACTTCAAAAGGCTTTTTCTTTGCCTATCACTCATTTATCTGCCTATTCACTGACAGTTGAAGAAAATACATTGCTCTATAAAAAAATTCAAAAGCATGAAATTGCTCAACTTGATGAAGATCACGCTGTAAATGATTATAAATTACTTTTGAAAATGTCGAGAGAGTCAGGATTTGATAATTATGAGATTTCAAATTTTGCCCGTAATAATATGATTTCCAGACATAATTTTGCTTATTGGAAGGGCATTCCCTATCTGGGACTTGGTCCTTCGGCTCATTCTTACAACGGTCCTTCTCGTCAGTGGAATGTTAGCAATATTAGCAAATATATTGAAAGTATTAGCTTGGGAGTAATTCCTTGTGAATCAGAAATACTGTCTCTTTCTATGCGCTATAATGAATATGTAATGCTGAGACTGAGAACATCTATGGGGGTTAGTTTAGATGTGCTTAAGAATGAATTTGGGGCTACTTTATATCAGCATTTTCTTGATCAATTTTCTAAAATACAAAAAAGCCATTATACTTTTCAGAATAATGGCTTTGTATTGACAGAAGAGGGAAAATTATATGCTGACAGAATTGCTGCAACCTTATTTATTTAATTCCCCTTCGATATATTTTTTAATATTTGTCAATGGAATTAAGGTCTTTAAAAGCAATTTTTAGTCTTTCAACAACTGACTTTTCGCCTTCACGCAAGAATGTACGGGGATCATAATATTTCTTGTTTGGTTTGTCTTCTCCTTCAGGATTGCCGATTTGTCCCTGCAGATAATCTTTGTTGGTCTTATAATATTTCATTACTCCTTCCCAGAAAGCCCATTGTGTGTCAGTGTCGATATTCATTTTGACAACGCCATACTGAATTGCCTCACTGATTTTGGCAGGTTCAGAACCGGAACCTCCGTGAAAAACAAAGTTTACAGGATTCTCTTTAGTTCCGAATTTTTCCTTTATATATTGCTGAGAATTATGTAAAATGATAGGTTCGAGTTTAACATTGCCCGGTTTATATACTCCGTGAACATTTCCGAAAGAGGCTGCAATGGTGAAATTTGAGCTTATTTTGCTCAATTCTTCATAGGCATACGCAACATCTTGGGGTTGGGTGTATAATCTGGAACTGTCAATGCCAGTGTTGTCAACGCCGTCTTCTTCACCACCGGTAATGCCAAGTTCAATTTCGAGAGTCATCTCAATTGCAGACATTCTTTTTAAATATTTTTTGCATATTTCAATGTTCTCTTTTAAAGGTTCTTCAGACAAGTCAAGCATGTGCGAGCTGAAAAGAGGTTTGCCGTGTTCTTTATAAAAACGCTCTCCTTCATCCAACAATCCGTCAATCCATGGGAGGAGTTTTTTTGCAGCGTGGTCAGTATGGATAATTACCGGTATGCCATAAAGTTCAGCTATCTGATGGATGTGTTTTGCACCTGAAACAGCTCCCTGTATGGCTACTGTCTCGTTGTCGTTTTTTAATGATTTTCCGGCATAAAAATGAGCTCCACCATTTGAAAACTGAATCATAACAGGAGAGTTTACGGCTTTGGCTGCTTCCAAAACGGCATTGACTGAATCAGTCCCAATCACATTTACTGCAGGAAGAGCAAATTTTTCTTGTTTTGCAATTCTGAATATTTCCTGCAAATCTTTACCCGAAGCAACACCGGGTTTTACCTTTGTTGAAATTTTTTCACTCATGATATGTTGATTTAAATTTAATTGTCATTTTCTGCAAAATTACAAAAAATAGTAAAGTCGAAGATGATAATTTATCTTTCTCAAAAAATAGTCTTAACAAACCTATTTTTTGATAATCAAAATTAATTTTGTGATTTTGTATAAGAAGATTTGGAGATTTGCATATCCAATTCATCTATAATATCATTTGGATTAGTTAGAGGCATATCATTGTTAAATATTTCGTAACCAAGCAGCTCTGATTTTTTAAGTCTCTCTAATAAAGGTAATTTAGTTCTGTTTGTTGTTTCAATATGATTGCCATTTTTATCTACAATAATAACCTTAGGCAAAAAAACTCCTTTCCTTCCAATAAATTTGTTCATAATTTTAACTGCTTCTAAATATTCTTCATGAGAAGCTCTACCGAGAGATTCATATTTCTGAATCTTTTTTCCATCCCATGTTGTTATCAATGCAAAGCTTTCAGCTATTTTTGTATCAATCTCTGTTTTAATATTTAAAGTATCATGACCGGATGGCATAAGAAGTATTTTTCCTCCTCCTCCTTCAATATTAGCAGCGTATCTTGGAAGTGTAATTCCGGAAATCCAGCCTTGTAATTGAAGCATATAAACTTTTCCTACTTGAACTGGAACTATGAAATGAACGATCCCTTTTTCTTTATGGCATTGTAAAAGATAGTATGGGTGAACACCAATCCAAAACATTCTTCTGAATGTTTCGGCCAAAGTTTTATAATAATCATTAACATGATTTAATAATACGGTCTGATTCCTGATAACAAATCCATGATTTCGGATTTTATTAACCGCTTCTCCCAATTCTTTAGTGATTTCATGATAGTGATTGATATGAGTCATAAAATAGAGATATTTTTTTGGTCCAGTGTTATATTTATTTCCCGAAATATTGATTAAATCCAATAATTGGTCAGTGATTGCCATTGGTAAAACAACAGGCACTCTTGTGGCAATTCTAATAACCCTAAGATGAGTGATTTTGCTTAGTTCTTCTAAAATATATTTTAATAGGTTTTTACTAATCATCAAGGCATCACCTCCGGTAACAAGAACTTCATTTATATTTTTATTATACCCAATGTAAAATAATCCTTTATTTATTTCCGATCTATCAATATCTATTGTTCCATCTAACGATTTTGCTCTTTGACAATGAACGCAATAGGATGCACAACTTCTATTTCCTGCAACAAATAGTGCAACTCTATTTGGATAACGCTGATAGGCAGCTCCATAACTTCTGGAATTTTCGCACATGGCTCCTTCGGCTCCTGTGTTGGGAAATAAAAGATTTGCCGGAGTGGGAACAGTTTGCCAAAAAATTGGATCAAGCCTTTTGAAGGCTTTTTCTCCCGGGAGCATTATGGGATGAAAGGGATCTGATTTCATAAGAGAAGCATAGTAGGGAGTAATCCTTAATGGCTCTTTTCCCTGACTCTTTAAAGACTCTAGGGTTCTTTCAATTTCACTTGCTTGATATGAATTAAGTTTTATGACTTTTTTAAGCTGCTCAACACTGCGAATAGAATTTTTAATCTGCCAAATCGGATCGTTCCACTGGTCATCGCTTATCTCTCTCCATAATTCAATTGTGTTGTGCTTTCTTGGCTCATAAAAGATTTTTTCATTTTCAGTCATGACAATAATTTTTATGTTTATTATTCAGTATTTGAAAATAACTCCTCGGGTTCTTTGTTTTTTGTAATTGTTTCATTTTTTGATATCAACAATCCTACCATCATGATAAGACTTGTAAGAATAATTACCTGAATTATCAAAGATTTATTGACTAACATTATTTTTTGAGAAGGATCTATAGATAGAAACAACAGTATGGTAATAAGTCCTCTGGGTGCTATAAATAATAAAGGTCTTAAAGGAAGTTTCGAAAGTTTGAGTTGGATGGCTCGCAAACAGAATATTATAACAACAATACCTATCGCCCAAAGAATAGTTGATAGATTTAATATTTCTGAAGTCTCCATCAGATACCCGAATACAAGAAAAAAAATTGTTTTCACTAAAAAAGTGGCTTCAATGGTGAGCTCTTTTAATTTACTAATTTCTTTTTCAAGATCAGCCAAGTGTAGCTTTTCTTTAAGTTTAAATTGTTCTATTTTGTTAATGTTTCCGAGAAATAACCCGAAAAGTAATATAAAGATAAGTGCCGGTAAGTGATATATTTCTGAAATGGAATATATTAATATGATGATTAGCGTGATGGGAATAAACTTAATATGATGTTGAATTTTACTTAATAAAAATGCCAAGCCCAAAGTTGCTATCAAGGAAATAATAATCATGAGAAATATTTGCAATCCGAATCTTCCGAAAGAAGAAAAAGAAAAAACATTGTTCAGTGTCATGAAAGTGAAAAATAAAACTCCTAAAATGTCAGAAAAGCTACTTTCATAAATAACAAATTCTCTTTTCCAAGGTGAAAGATTTTTAACACTCGGAATAGCAATGGCACTACTGATGATGCAAAGTGGAATTGTATTTATAATACTCTCTTGTAGTGTATAATTTCCAACGATATGAAATACTAGTGCAATTAATATTGTTATGATGAGCATAGGAATCAATGCGCCAAGGAAGGATTTGGTTATTAATTTTATCTTTGATTTATTGAAATTTAGTTCCAAAGAACCTTCAAGTACTATAAGAATAAGTCCTACTGTCCCCAATACCGGCAGTAAAATTGAAAAGTTAGGAAGATTAATTCCCATAATGTTGGTGATTTGCCTTAGCCCCCAACCCAAAAGTAATAAAAGTATTACGGATGGTATATTGGTCTTTGAGGATGTTAGGTCAAATAAATAAGCTACAAGTAGCAAGATACAAAATGTTATTATGATAATGGTAGTAGTTGTCATTATATATTTGAATATTTTTTTTAACTCTATATTGATAAATTCTTTAAACTGTTTATTAGTTCCATAGGAATTATTGATTAATCAATAATTATCTCATATAAAACATAATAATAACTGTTTTTGAGTAAATAATAGGAGTTGTGTTAAGTGTTTCATCAAACAAAGGTAATAATATTTGATGAAAAATCCAAACATTATTACCTTTTTTCATTAATACCAGCCACTTTTTTCTGAATATTCAAAGTGCTTATTCTCTTTAAAAAGAAAATAAGTTTCATATTAATAGATGTATTGTCTCTATAATTTGTCTATCAGAATGGCCCTACAAGGGGAGCCTTCCAACCCTCCTAATTTTAGCGGTGCAGCAAAAAGAAAATAAGTACCCTCTGGAACCTCTTTTAGAACTATCCCTTCTAATATGACCACATCTTTTTTTAAAAGATCAAGGTGAATTTCCTGACAATTTTCTTCATTTCCGACAGTTTGCGACTCGGTTCCGACCAACAATACTCCCAGTTTATTTAGTTCTGAGGCAGCATCAAGAGTAAGAACACCGTTCCCTTTAAATAGTATCCTTATATCATTATTTACAACTTTTTCCCTTATGTGGTCGGCTGTGATAACGCCTTTAAATTCTATAACACTTGCGGGACCGATACAGCGGCTCAATTCTATTTCTTCAATGGTTTTTCCTCCCGAAATAAAATGAGCAGGGGCATCAATATGAGTGCCATTATGCACACACATTTGCAGATCGGACAGATTGTAACTGTCGCCTGCTCCCATTTTTTTGATTTTTTCGTAAGAGGGAGTCCTGTCCCCTGGAAAAATGCTGCCACTGAAAACTTCCTGCGAAATATCGTAAATATTCATCTTATCTTGCAAAAATAGTTATTTTCTCGGAATGATCAAATAGCGGAGCAACATGCTATGATTTATTGCTATTTACGGGCATTCAACTTCTCAATAAGGATTTCTATATCTTTTTGCAAGGCTTGATCTTCTTCTTTGCCGTCTTCAATTATTTTAAATATTTTGTTACAAATATTTACTAATACTTCTATGTCATCGCGAGGGCATCCTATTGCACCTGCCCTTAATATTTTATCCTCCCCATTAACTATAAAAATTGAAGTTCCTCCATCACATGGAAATAAACGACGGTTAGTTGTCATTGTATCAGTAGCTGCCAAAAACAATTTTTGTATTGTTATGGCAAATTGGGGATTAAGATAACGTCTTTTTTGATTTATTGTCTCATATAAATTATTATCTTTCGCTATTCGGAAACCGTAGTATGGAGTATACCACCTAGTGGATGTAACATACTGAACGACCGTTGCCTCCTCCCGACCATTAAATAGTTTGATATAATGTTGAATGCCAGATTTTGAAATAGGAGCTAAATAGTTCTGGGAATAGCCATTATAAACTAACGAAAATAATATAATTATTATAATTAAATGTCTATTCATAAATTCTTTCGCTTAATAAGATTAGGACAAGGTTATTTTGATTTCATGATGAATATATGTTTGACAGACGAATATAGCAGAATGTTCTGAAAATTTAATGCTCCAAAATTACATTAAATGAATTAATTTACCAAATTATTAGTTGATAATAATATTAGAAATTTGAACTTACTAAAATTTCCGATTTGACATTATTGTAATGTGGGCAGAGATTATTGAATGATCACTTTCTTCG
>JAGVVH010000277.1 GCA_019135895.1 Bacteroidota bacterium
TGTTTAATGAATATTAGAAACGCTATAGATTTATTATTAATTAAAGAAAGATACCACACTATTCATTATGTTGAATCTGATTTAGACTATGATTTTGATCAATATATGAAATTATTTGAAGAAAATAATTCTGAAGATAAAGTAGCATTCTTTGTTCACTATCAGGATAATATGTACCGGACAGATCTCTTTTCATGTGACATGGAATGGTATAATTTAGTTATACCTAGATGTCAATCGTGGGAAGAATTTAAACAAGTTGCTCCTCATACCAATTACATTTTGGAATATTGGTTTGGGACAATCGTAAATAATAAAACTAAACCCGAAAATATTGTTTTCATCAAAGATTTTAAAGTTGATAATAAATGGACTCAAGCACATTATGTTGATTGGGACGTTGATGATAGACCAAGTTTAGATTTTGCCGATGCACCAGAAGTATTTCATACTAGTAAAAATCGGCATGATAGTTTTAAAACAGTTCTTGAAGATCTTTATAAAAATAAGAAAATCAATCCATTAATTGTTGAAGTTGGGGTGACAAGAAATCCTGGTAATTTGAGTGATGGAGATTCTACTTCAATCTGGGCTTGGTATATTTCTAAATACGGTGGATCATATCATGGATGTGATATCAATAAAGATAATTTATTAAAATGTACAGAGGTTTTAAAGAAATATATTACAGGATCTGATAAATCTACTTCTGTTGCTCTAACTCAAAAAGACGGAATTGAATTTTTGAGAAATATAAAGTATAATAATATTGATTTATTATATCTTGATACAATTGATTGGGTAAAGGATTCTTATGATTCTGGGATATATCATTTAAAATTACTATTAGAAGCTATTGATAAAGTGAGTATCGGTGGCTATATTATGTTTGACGATACATTTGATGTTGATACATTTGAAGGTAAAGGAGAACTTGCTATTCCATATTTACTTGGATCTAATCGTTTTACATGTATCCATCGAGGCTATCAATTCATTTTTAGAAGAGATTGTTGAGGAAAATTATGGACAATTTTGAAATTCAAGAATTAATTTTTGAAGTATCGAAATATAGAAGTGACATACTGAAAGATATAGATAAAATATTTTCTCGAATAAAGGAGAACAACAAAGATCTCGCCGCTAAAAAAGAACTTACACAGAAAATTAAAGAATTTACTTCAGTTAAGCACGTAGTTCTAACTTTAAAACCAAAATATACTAATGCATCAGTAATACCGATTTACAATCAAACAATATCTACAGATCTTATCAATTTGTTAAAAGATTTTGAATCTGGGGAGAATCTTAAAAATCTAAATGTAATTGAAGAACCATCAAAATATATTAAAAAAGTATACATTATTATAGGAATTGATTTAATTAATATGTTTTCTCCAAGAGAATTAACATCAATTCTTTTACATGAACTTGGACATGTATACACTTACACATCAAATCTTCCTAGACTCTTATTACATCTTTTTCAAAAATTTGTTGGATTTGTTGGAGAAATATTCAAAACACCAATTCTAGCAATATTGAATCTTCTTTCTCTTCCAGCTTACGCGATTGCTAGCTTAATTGTTATTACTTTAACTCGTTCTCTTACATTTTTGGAACATAAGAGTGAATATCGAGCAGATCAGTTTCCGATTAAATATGGTTATGGTGATGAATTTGTAAAAGTTCTCTATAGACTCCACAAACACGTTGAAACGAAAAAACACAGAGTGTGGTATGAAAAATTGTGGAGTTTTATCAACAGCTGGTTTATACCATCAACACATCCTGCAAGTTCGAAACGAATTAATGAGATGTCTGATAAAATATTAGATGAGTATAAAAAGATTTATCCAAATTTAGATAAAGAACTGAGTATTATCTTAAAAGATATTAAACATAAGTGAGGTGATAATAGTATATTATGAATATAACAGGTTATGGTCAATATTCAAAAGGAACTGCTGGAGTTAGAAATCCTAAAAGAAATATAAATTCTCAGCTAAAATTGATTTTTATTTATCCAATCCTTATCGCGGATAAGATAAAAGTTCAGAGTACTCCCCCATTTGAACAACTTATAAGAGATTTCATTTCTGTTACTTTCTTATCAGATTTATTTATAATGTTGATGCTGCTTACGCTGGAGTTCTTCAACAAAAGATTACTCAGAAAACAGCAGTTATTCAACAGCTTATTAAAACAGATCCAAAATTAGCGAAATTCAGACCCTTCAGACCCTACATTGAAACAATTACAATGGGCAACATGATTGAAGTTCCCGTTATCGTTGGTACGTCTTCGTTTCAAGTAGATACTTTAACTCTTATGTGGGTCCTAATCGCTTCTATTGGATTAAATCTCAGTTTAGATTCAGAAACCAATATTGATGCTGTTTTTAAAGAATTGGAAAGTTTGGATGAAAAGAAATATTGGCGGTTATTAAATAACTTAATAACTGATCCGACAGTTCGACAAAATCTTGGAAGTTGGTTTCAACGAGGAGTCATTGGTATTTCAAGGGGAGTTGAGCGGGTTACTAGGCGTTTTAATATATTGCCTTCACTTCAACAGGCAGCGAGTAATAAAAGATTTAAAATTCAGTCTCAAATTGATAATGAAGAAGAACTCAAAACTCAACAACAATTTATACCATTGTATTTGAATCGAACTGATTTGGATAATACTAAAACATATTTTAAGTTTGTACTAAATCGAACTTCGGCAGAAAGACGTTTTGGTCTTGATGCTACCGATGAAAGAACAAGTAGAGTGAGAGTACAGGAAGCTAGTCTTGGATCTCAATCTATCCGATATCGAAATTTTTTAATAAATTCTTTTACAGATATTATGGGAACTACTGGAACAATCTGGTTATTATCAATAGGTAATTTAATTAGTATATCATCAAGTGGTTTAAATGTTGTTAATGTGAAAAAAGAGAAAATTGATGACGAATTGTTTGATAATATAACTGATATTGTTGGAAAGTTATTTGCAAATATCGACAAGAGTTTTCGACAAGAGAATATAAAAGAAAAAATAGAATCATTAAAAGATTTATGTGCAATAGATAGTGTTGAAGTTGTCGAAAATATTAGTCGTTGGGCAGGAGATACTTCTATTTCGGTTGGATCATTCAATAATTCAACTTATCTACATTTTGTTGATATGTTTGAGAAAGCTAGCGGAGTTAGTAAATCTCTATCTGTAAGATTAGAGAAACAATTACAGACAGTAGTTGCCGATACTTATTCAAGAGAATTTAATTCAAATTTGATAGTAGTTAAAAATCTTATTAATCAAGTTGTTAAGAATTTTATTAAAGAGTTTGTGGATGAAGAAGATCAAACCCCTGACAGCGAATTTACTCTTGAGAATCTTGGAATTGCTGATAGAAATAAAATATTACGACAAGTTATTCCAGCGTTTCATGATGGGATTGTTGATATCTTATATTTTCTATTTTTAGCTAAATTTCAAGAGGTATTGTGTAAATTTATATTAATTGCTGATGTTGAAATTGAAAAGTCCGTGAATGAGGTTACATCTTGGCCGAATTATACATTAGTGCTTCCTGTTGAAATTGTAGTTGCGTTACACGCTGCAATTATGGGTAAAAGCTGGAAGCACATGTTGTCTGGTGGACAGATTGGGCGATCATTACAACCAAATTCCACACCCTTAACAAAAGAACAAGTAAATATGCCAGATGTAAGTGCTACTTATATTAAAAGTATTGTGAAATTTATTGCCAACCGACTAAATGTTCCGAATCTAATTGTGGTAGATTCTAAAAGAGGAGAAGTTCATTATCAATTAATGAACCAAACAGATGTGAACAAATCAAGAATTCAAACATTAGCTACATTTGTACAATCTAAAGTGAATAGACCATTAACTACAACACAATCTCAAAATTATTATTATTAGGAGGATTTTCAAATGCAATTATCTTTTGACAATTACAATTTAGATGTGATGAAAGATGCTAAATCGGCTCTTATAAAGATTCAAGAGGCGAAAGAGAAAAAGAAAGATCATATGACAATTATCCAAGAAGGTATTACCAAAGCTACTGCCGGTGCAGATTTTTTTGAATCATATGATGCTTTGATTTGGGAAGGCAAAGTTAAAGTTGATATGCTTTACTTTGATCAGTTCCTACAGAAATTAGAAGAGTCCGATGAATTATATAAAGCTCTTGGTAGTTACTTTAAAAACATTCGACAGATTTATGAATTTGTAAATTTAAAGCCAGAGATTTATGGTAAGGGTTTGACTTTTGAAATTCTTGAGAAATCCAATGAAGTTCAGCGGCAAACTCTATCAACGATCATTTATGAATATTTTGACAAATCATTTTATTCATTAACTCCAGAACAGAGAACCGAAAAATATCTTGAGAAATCAAGAGAATTATCCAAGACCCTTATTAGTGAAGGAGCAAATCCAGAGGAAGCGATAGCATACAGTACAAAAGTTAATATCGTAGAAAATCTTCTGCTTCGGATTGCTTTCCCATTTGCTGTAAAATCTAGGATTGATTATCTTATTGAATCTGCAGATTATCGAAAAGTTTTTGATCAGGAAACATTGGTCGAATTAGTAGAATCATTTAATAGTAAGGTACATAATATTGCAAAAGTGGTTGCTGCTGTCGTTTAATTTTTTATTATAAAAGGAGAGTATATTGTGAGCAATCAAGTATTGACAATTTATAATCAATTAGATAAAACAATTCAAGCAAATCCAAATCTACGAACAAAACTTCATGGTGAGTTAAGTAGATTAATATCTACCACATACACACAGGCTATGAACTCTGATGAGGGGTATTGTTACAAATTCACCATTCCAACAACAGCAGTGATGAATCTTTTTACATTATTACAGCTTGATCCTAAAACAGTAGGAAATGCATTTCAAGCTGATTGGAAATTTCCAAACAATGCGATCATGTATAATGATTCATATTATCAAATATTGCTGCTGCTAGTTTATTATGGAATTAAAAAGAATGATGATCAAATGATTAACAATTCCTTATTTTTACTATTACAGAAACTTTGGAATGGTCGAAAATATGCATATATTAAATATTGTGATAAAAGAGTTATGAAATATGTCGTAGCTCATTTGGTTAATAAAAAACATAATGTTACGAAGTTTGATTCGCCGCTAGCACTTTTGAAAGATTATTATGTTACAACTTTGATGAAGAAATATCGTCCAGAGATTGCAAAAGATGTATATAGATTGCGACAATTATTTATGCAAAGTTGGGCGAGAATTGATCAGTTGTTTGTTTTTAATCCAGTAATAGATGCGGCTTCTGGCGAGAAAAGAGCGCAAGGTGGTTTATTGCCATTGTATATGAAAGCTAAAGAGAATGGATTGTTTTTAACAACTCCAACAATTATTAAAGGTGATGATGAAGAAACTGGATTTGATCAATATTCAACTATTCATAATAGAGATGAAATAGTCACATCTACAGCTGATTTTATTTCCATGAATGCTAAAGCACAATACCCGAACTCATTTGTTATGGAAATAAACAAAGCAACAAAAGTATCTACAAAAGTTATTGAAACCATGTTATCTGCTTTGCATAATCATAAAAACTATGATATGATTCATGATGCATTATCAATTATTTTATCTCGTACAAACGTTTCTGACAAGAATGATATTTGTAATAAAGATTTTATGGTAAATGTGAAACGAAATATTATTTCATCAAAGAATACTGAAGAAATTCGTAAAATGCAGAAAATTTTAAACGGATTGTCTTCTAAAATCTTTAAAGAAGATTTGATGTTAGATTTTGATAATTATGGAAAAGCTCAACAGATGCAGATTTGTAATGTTGTTTTGTATGGATTGATTTATAATTTAAAGAAGCATAATTGTCAAGGATTAGTTGATATTATGTGATTTAAAAGTTTTATCCGGCAAGATCTAGCTTAAGATCTTGCCGGATAATGGAGAAAAAATATGGGAATAATTCAAGATGTAACAAGTGGAATATTTAAAAATTCCGGTGGAAGTATAATGGGTGATATGTTTGGATATGAAGGGGCAGATTTAGTATCATATTTAAATACTGTATTTACTTCACCAAAAAGCGATGTAATAAAATATTTTTACCAACAACTGTATCGGGATTTCGCACCTGATATTAATGGTTATACTTTAGTGTTCTTCATTCCACCACATTTATCTGGATATGATTATTTAAGTAGTTCAAATCATTATAGTCAAGATGATAAAGACAGTTACATGAATATTGTTGGTAAAATTATGACATTTGCTGCAATAGATTTTACTCCACCGCAAAGTCAAATACGATCAGAAAATATTTCATTACGAAGTGGTGCTGTTCCGATAGCATCAGAAGTATCAGAAACTGATACATGCTCTATTACATTTATTGATAATCGACAACTAGATATATATATGTTTCATCATATTTGGATTGAATATATTCGAGAAATTTTAGAAGGAACCATTGAACCAAATCCGGGATATTATACTAGTCCAGAAGAATCTGAATTTAGTGATGCAAAAGAATTATATAGTTCAATAGATTATGCTGCTTCTTTTTATATTGTGAAGTATCGTCCAGACATGCAAACTGTTACTTTTGTGAGTAAATGTGTCGGAGTCTTCCCCCAGAGCTTGCCGAATAAAGAACTTATTGGGTCAAGAACAACAAATGAAATGGTTACTTTACCATTTACATACTCATGTAGTGGTTATAGAGAGGCTTTATATACTGAGAACACAGCAATTAGCGGAACTAGACACTGGCTTTTTGATGAGTTAGATGAAGTTGTTCAAAAATTTGCTTCACAAGATGGGAGTGGAATGTTTGGTGGATTTCTTGGTGGAGTATTAAATACAGCTTTAGGATCAACATCTGGAGCTTTAAAAAATCTAACAGGCAATGCTGCTAAACTTGGTGGAATCGTTGGAAGCACTGTTAGTGGTGTGAAAAGTATGTGGGGAAGTGTACAAGGGGTAGCAAAGGCAAATGGGTTTCAGGAAATTTTTAATATAAAAAATAATAATATATAAATATAGTGTTGTAGGGAGCTTATAAAAATTATGGCAAATCTATTACCAACATTAAATTATACAACTCCAGAGGAATTTGTAAATTATTATTATGATCAATTAAAAACAGAGTTGGGAATATTTGACCTACAAATCAGTAAAGTTGGATTTGTTGGTTTTTTTATGAATCTTTTAGGATATACTCACTTTGATTTAAAACAATATTATGATAGTCTTTTTAAAGAAGCATTTATTGGAACATCTCAAACAGAAGAGAGCCAATACATTCATGCATCAACATATGGTTATATCCCTACTTTCGCTACGGCAGCTTCTGCTGTAGGAACTATAGAGTTTGATATGGTAAATTGGCTACCTCGTCGACCTTATGGAGTTGTTCGAAGAGAGGTTATTGTGGGATATAGTAGTTCTTCTGGAACTATTACCCAAATAGATGCCAAATTTTTTATTGATAATTTTCAATTTACCATTGATGCAATATATAAATTTATTGAAGTTGAAGACAATGGATTATATTATTATTCTGCAGATGTTATTACTGCAGATGGTACAAAGTTAACAATTCCATCATCTACTTCAACAATATCTGTACCACTTTATTCTACTACACAGTATTCACAAAAAGAAATATCCTTTGTGCTCAAGCCGTATAATTTTGGATCATTTCAAACATATTATTTCGGAATTGATGCTGGGTATTATCTTTCGGATTTACAGGTTTTTGTAACTCCCGCTGGGTCATCTGCTGAAGAAGAGTATCAGATAAAGTATACAAAGTATCTTGAAAAGGGAGACAGCAAAAGTGTTTTCTTAAGAAAAATAACTTCAACTAATTACGTTCTTGAATTTGGATCTGGGATTAGAGGAAATTGGATTTCTGGGGCTTCGATTAGATTGGTTATTAAATCTACAAGAGGTACTTCTGGAAATCTTATTGATAAAACAAATTTGAAAATTCAAATTATCGGCAATGTATTAGCATATGATTATATGTATACGCCTGCTGGAGATTTAACGCCCTCTAGTTCATTACCATCTGTGTCGCAGCAACCACTTGTTGATTTTGCTTATTCTGAAGCTGGATTAGATCCACTGAGTGGTGAAGATTTACGAGATGCAATTGTTAATTTTATTCAAACACGTGATAATATGATGAGTCAGCAAGATTTTTATAATATTGCTGCTAATTACTTTGATGATTTTAAATTTCTCTTTAAGAAGTTTAATGTGTTTGATAATATTTTTCATCTATGTCGAGCTTATCGGGATAGAAATCAATCAATTTGTTATACTCTTAATCACAATGAACAAGTATTAGATTTAAATTCCACTTCCGATATTGCATATGTTCCGACAGCAACGCCAGTTGCTGGTGGATCACTTTCTGATGATACTTATGGCTATTTTGTGGTAGCAATTGATGAATGGGGACAATCTGCACCATCTGTAGTCGTAACAGCTACTACCAGTGGGGTAAATAACTCTGTAAAAATTGATTGGCCGGCAGTAGCATACGCTACGAAATATAGAGTGTATGGAAGATTTCCAACATTTAGAGATCAATATTGGGAGGTGAATGCTCCAACTGTAACATTCACTGATGATGGTACGGCCGGTACAGCTGACATTGAACCAATTTCTTACGAACTTCAACCATTATATTATAGACCAACATTTACAATAAATTCGGAATCTTTTATAAGCCCTTTTATCTATAAAGGAAATACCCGAATGAATTACTATGCTGGGCATATATTAAAAGATTTATCTCGAATTGACTTTGCAGATGTTGTTCTTGATCCAGCTATTATTGGAACTGGTTTTGATATTCCTGTTGTTTATCTTAATTTAGATTATGATGAAACGACTTATGAGACAACTATTCGACTTAAATCATATCAAACCATTAGTGATCTTGTATTTAATGTGTCTATTTATGGAGCAGATTTGAATATTGTTGATAAGCGCATGAGCTGTTTCCCATTGTCTGAAAATGAATTCACTTACATCTATGACAACGCTGACACGTTTGGTCTTTTTGAAAGTGAAATTCAAATAGAAATCAAATGTGGAATTTCAGATTCTGTTCTAACAAATAATTATAGTCCATTTAATACAGTTGGTGCAAATGTTCTAAAAGTGAAAGTTAATGATGCATCACCTTATTCCGGATCATTTACAACAATCACAATGACAGCTGGTGCTGCAGTGACAGCTGCGACACTGATTACAGAAATCAATACTCAATTTGGTCGTACTATCGCCTCATCTTATACTGATGATAATGGTAATGTGAGAATCAAGTTAACTCCTCCAGCTCTTGCCGGTGCAGAAACTGTTCAAAATATTTTTATAGCATTAACTGGATCAACATGTTTAACTGCATTAGGATTAACTGGGGACAATTCTGTTCCGGCAGTATTAAATGGTCCTTTAACTACACTTAAATTCACAAATACAACTAATAAATTTTATCAATTAGAAGACATTTCAGATCAATTAACATTAGTTAGGTATCAATCTGGGCAAGATTCATATATCGTTAATATTCCAGTTATGTATAATACTACTTTCGCAACTGATCCAGATTATTACCTTGATAAATTTAGAAATTTCATTACGACCGCGGTTTTTAATGAAAATAGAATGGTGACAGATAATGTTCAGTGCAGATTATTAAATTCTTATTATATTGAATCTCCTTTCATTGAAGCTATATTTTTACAAGGTGGAGAAATTTTTTCAGAAGACTATTATAATTATTTAGATCCTGTAATTGATACTCGAAACATTCCCCCAACAATTGCGTTAACGGGACAGAGATTTAGAGTAGGAACTGCTGGGGTTGGTGCATTTACGGGTCATAATAATGAAATTGCAACTTATAATGGATCTGGATGGGATTTTTATATTCCTATTTATTTAGCCGGATTACAACAAGATTTTGTTTTAGATTCGGATACCAATATTTATTATCGGTGGAACGGAACTAATTGGATTAGCTTACCGGTTATAAAGCTACCATTTAAGATGAGAGTTGAAGTAAAATGTGATAAAACATATATTCAGAGAAATTCAGTAGATATACCAACTGAAAGAGAAAATTTGATTTTGGCTATTGCTGAGTATTTGCAAAAGAGTTTTTCAGGACCAAATGTTGTTTTTTATAATAGTTTAATAACTGAATTTGTCCACACTAATAGATCATATGTTAAGTCTGTAAAGGTTTATGTAACAGATTCTTCTGTTACACCAAATAAAGTAGACAATGGAATAGAAGTATTGGCAGATAATACAATTTTATCAAATTTAAAAGCTAAATTAAATATTGTAAAATATTCACCTGTTATGATTCATTGGGATGTTGAAAATTTAGATATTGTAATGTCAATTGAGTAGTAGGTTTCATATCGGCAAGATCTCTTATTGTTTTTTATAAGAGATCTTGCCGATAAAATCGGAGGCGAAAATGATAATAAATGTTCCTCAGCAAATAAGTCCAGGAGTTACGGATCAAAGTTCAATAATATTATCAAATTTATTAAATATTGATAAGCAGACATTGAATACAATCCAAGAGACAAATGGAATAGATATAACTGACGAGAGAGTTTCTGAATGGATAAAGTGTCGTCAGAACCCTCTTTATTTTATTCTTAATTATGTGTATTTTCAAGAATTTGGTGGAAAACAACTATATTCGAAAGAATATATGCATGCTAAATTTTTTCCATCGAATCGTGCCGCTATCTTTAACTTTCAAAAAATGGCGGCTCAAGAAAATCTTAAGAAAATTAAATTTATAATGAAGAATCTTCCACCGTGGATGAAAGTTCCAAACCTTTCTAAAAGTGAGATAAAGACATATTTAGAATTAGTAAACGGGTCAAGAGTGGACACATTCTATCCTTCTACTACAGCTTCACCAGATACATTGTCTCGTTCTCTATCCGTACCTGTAATTTATGCCGATGAAGTTGCGTTTATTCCACACATGGAGGAGATATATGGTGCAGCTCAGCCAACTCTTTCTAAAGCAAGAGAACAGGCAATAAGAAATGGTTATCCGTATATGATTCTTATGACATCGACACCTAACGGGGTTGAGGATGCTGGAAAATTTTTCTACGAAATGTATGATAGAGCAGTTGAATCTGATAATTTATTTATATTAGATGATGAAACTGGTGTGGAAGATTGGGCAGATTCTGTAGATGATATTATTAATGATCCTTCTAAAAATAGTTTTATTAGGATCAAATATCATTGGTCTGAAGATCAAACAAAAAATCTTGATTGGTATGAAAAACAGAAAAAAGAATTGAATTTTAATCAGCGAAAAATTAATCAGGAACTTGATCTATTATTTGTTGGTGGTGCTAATTGTATTTTCGATGATGATACACTTCAACGCATGATTTTTATTAATAGAGATTCTGTCGTTAATCTTAAACACCAAACTAAATTAGATCTATTTACTTCTAATTTTGATCAAAAAGATTATTATTTAATTGGTGTTGATACGGCAAGCTCTATTAAAGGCGCTTTTAATTCAATTGAAATATTCTCTTATAAAGATTTTCAACAAATTGGGGAAATGAATGTTCGATTGGGATCTCTAGTTAAATATGGGGAAGTCGTTGATGATCTCTTTAAATGGCTTTATAAAATTGTTGGGTCGAGAATTTTATTAGGTATTGAAAATAACTCAATTGGTAAAGCTATTGTTGAGCATTTATTGTTTCATGTTAATAATTTTAATTATATTCCTTACATTTATAAAGATTTGAGAAGGAGTGAGATTCCAGGACAAAACGTTGATATGACTGAGCACGAATATGGAATTAATACAAACGCTAGAACAAAAGAATTGATGGTTTCATTATTTTATGATGCAATTATAGAAGATCCATCTCGTATTAAATCACAAGATTTGATTGGTCAGATGAGCGCAATTCAACGAAGTAATCGTGGTACGATCAAAAGTGATACGTTTTCAGATATGTTCATGGCCGCATGCTTTTGTGCATATGTCAGAAAAATGACTCAACTTCAGATCGCGCCGCTACTAGAATATTCAAATGTACAAATTTCACAGAACTTCTTTTCAAGTATTAAATCAACAGCAGAATTAATGAATACAAAATTAATAATTCAAGCGGATAATAAGAATCAAATTAGTAGTTTTATTGACAAACCAAGAACAGTACAAGAAGATGAAATGTTAACTCACCAATATCATCAACAACAAAAATCTGGTGATGATCAAATTACTACTGATGATTGGCGTACATTTATGCCAATCATATCTCCATTTGATTAATTTTCTAAAAAAATAAAAAGAGGTTGATATTAATTATGGCAAGAAACATTCCAGGGTTAAATAGTCAATTATACAGTCCAATGGTAACATCATCTGCAAGAAGTGGTAACGCAGAAGCAGAATATAAGGATTATAAATCAATTGTTAGTCCATTGCAGAAAAAATTAATGTATCCAACAATGTTGGGTGCAATGTTTGCAGATCCAATGTATGCCAGACCTTTACTTGAAAAGTTTGGTCCTAAAGGTCTTGCTGCGAAAGTTGAATCTACTGGCGCGCTTGGAGCAATAAGTGGTTTGTCCGTACTTCTTCCAAGAGCACTATCCGAAGGATATAAATCTAGAAGACTGGCACATGAACGATCATATGCTAAACAATTAGGAGCAGTTGGATCTGCTTCCCGAGCTCTTGATAGTTTAAGCAGTCTTCGTAATATTATGACCTTGCCGGGATATACTGCACAAATGTTGGGGCATGGGTCTGGATTACTTAGACATACTCCTCGTCTGGAACATTTTTTAACTGGTCAAGCTAAGAATGTTCTTAAAACAGGGGCTTCCGGAGAAAATACTGGTGGGATTTTAAGTTCTGCTTACGGTGGAGCAAAAAATCTCGGAGATTTTCTTACTGGTGGACATGTATCTGGGGCGATTGCTGCTGGAGCTAAAAAAGGTGGAGTTGCTGGAGCATTATCTTCAGGAGCGGGTTTATTGGACAAAGGACTTTCTGGTTTATTATCTTCACCTTCAGGAGTTATGTTCGGTTTGATGGGTGCGCAGATTGGTTTAGGAATTTATAAATCAATTAAATTAGCTAAACTTCAACCAAATAGGCAACCGCCGGACAAATTTGCTAGAAGATTTTATAGTCCATCTCCATCACAAACAGCTATTAATAGAATATTAGCTTTAGCTGGTGGTGGAAAAGTTGATCCTCAGACATTATCGTTTATGGTCCAACAAGTTCAATTATCTGAATTGCAACGATTGAATATGCAGATGGCTGGGCTTAGAGGCGAATATCATTCTGAAAATGATTTTATTCGTCAGGAAAAAGAAAAAGGAACAGATCGAATGTCTGATGAATACGGCCGAGAAATTCTTGGCGAAGATGATCGATCTGGAGTTTCTAAGGTTTTAGATAAATTAGAACATGGATTACATACTTTTAAAGCAAAATATGATCCAATCGCTCAATTAGTTAATTTTGGTGTTGGACTTTTACAAGGTAAAATAATTACACCAAAGAGTGAAACTAGTAGAATTGCAGACGCATATGGATATTCAGATGAAAAAGAAATGTTAAAAGAACGAGCTGAGCAATTTGGAATAACAGCTGATCAAACTAGACTACTCCATACAACATCCAAAGCTATATTACAAATGGCACCAACATATGAAGGTAAAATGTTAGCAATTTTATCTGCCAGCTTTGACGTTCAACGAGCTATTGCATCTGAAGCTGTAACAATTCGTACTGGAATGGGATTTGATAAAAACATAATGTATACTAAAGAAAAAGGATTTCTTAGTAGAATGATGTCTGGAATAGCAGGAGCTATCACTAATATTCCC
The DNA here is from genome assembly GCA_019135895.1 of Bacteroidota bacterium. GTDB lineage: Bacteria > Bacteroidota > Bacteroidia > Bacteroidales > WCHB1-69 > JAGVVH01. Next base: position 13,984 of record JAGVVH010000277.1, read on the forward strand.
GGATTGAATGCTCTTGGTAATCTTGTTCGTGGAACTGGTAAATTTATCACGGGTGCTGCAGCTATTCCTCATAAAGTATTTGAAAAAGGTAAAGAAGCTCTTGGTAAAACAAGAGACTATTTTTTCGGAGAAGCTTACACAAAAATAAAAGATAAAGATGAATGGGCGAAAGCTGCTGGATTATATATTTCCGGTCAAGACAATCTGTTCTTTTCGATATTTATTATGTTCAAGATGCAATGCTTCAAGAAATGGGTGGAGAAGTTACTAAAGCTGATGAACGTCTTATTTGGAGCCCAACTGAAAAGAGATATGTAACATTAAAGGCAGCAAAAGAATTAGAAGAAAGTCAAAAGATTCAATTAGATGCTACTCGTGAAAGAGCTTTTCGTGAAGGTCCTCTTGGAAAAATGTTATTTGTTGCTGATTTATTAAGTACACGAGCTGGTAAAGGGTTTTTTGATAATTTGTCTCGAAAAGTTACTGTTGGAAGATCTTTAGAGAGAATGCACGGTGCTGAAAGATTAACAGGGGAAGCTGAAATAGCATTATCTGGAGAACCTTTTACGTTTGAAACTTCAAGAGCAATGACTGAAATTTTGGCAGATATTTCTAGTATTAAAAGTACTATGGCAACAGCTGTTCATTCGATGGCAGAAATTGAATCTGAACGACAGCTTGAAAGAACTCCAGAATCTATTGCTTGGCAAATTAGATCAGCATTAGCTGTAGCTGGTGCTGTAGCTGGTACTCTTCTTGGTGGACCAGCTGGATGGGTTGGCGCTGGAGCGGCAGGAATTGCTTTCTTAAAAGCTCGTCAAGAACGTGAAAAAGAAATAGCAGAAGAAAGAGAACGAGGAGTTGAAATTCAAGAAGAATATTTTTCTAAATCTTTCGAGGAAAGATTCGGATTAGATCTTCTTGATAAAAGTAATCAGAATATACTTCAAGGTCTTAAAAAAGTTACTAAGCATGAACAAATGATTGATCAACTTAAGATTATAGCAAGTTATCTTGGTGATGAAAATGGAAGTGTTTACGAGCTTTTAGAGCCGGGACAAAGAATTGCAGAAGTTACAATTGTTGATAGAGATGGTAAATCTATTTTTGTAGATAATATTATGCCACCACAAATAACTCAACAAATTCTTATATTAAAAGATATTCGAGATTATCTCGGAGGAAAACCTTCAAGTATTTCGAATTTATTAGATCCAAATCAACCAGACACAGCTCAGGTTCAAGTATTAAATGCAGCTGCTAAAGGCGGTCCAGTTGATAAAGATAAACCAATGTTAGTTGGGGAAAAAGGTCCTGAGATTTTAATGCCAAGATCTGCTGGTATGATCATTCCAAATGATCAAATTGATAAATTTGCTGATGGTGGAACTTTTAAAGGAGAAATTTTCAGTAAAATCTATCAGAAATTATCAGACATGTTTATAATTAGTAAGGAAGCTCTTGATCTCGAGATTGATCAGGGAAAGAAAGAAGAAAAAGATGCGCAACAACTAACAATGATGGAGAAACTCCAAGCTTTAAGAGAGAGACTAAAGGAAAAAGCACAGGAGATGTGGCAATCTAAGGTACTTGCTCTTCTTAGTAAGAAATCAGATAAAGATAAAAAAGATAAAACAAAAGAAGAAGGATCAACACTTAGTAAGATTTGGGATTTTATAAAAGGCAATGTTGGAAAAATTCTTGGTGGAATTTTAGCAGGTCTCGTTGGTGGTTATCTACTAACAAAAATTGATATTCCTAGTTTACTTAAGACAGCAGCTGGGTTTGCGTATGAACAAATTATGGGGATGTCATCTGCTGGAAGAATTGCTACATTTGCTATAGGTGGAGCTGGTATTGGACTTATGTTTGGTCCTATGGGTTTACTTTCTGGTGCATTAATTGGTGGAGCAATTGGTGGAGTTATTAACAGTATATTTGATATGGTATCTGGATATCAAGAAGGTGGTGTTCTTGGTGGAATTTCTTCTTTTATTACTGGTAGTATGCCTGGGGAGCTCGCAAGTATTGGTGGAAATGCGGCTAAATGGGCTGCTATGGGAATACCAATTGGATTTTTAGTAGGCGGTCCTCTTGGTGCGCTAACTGGTGCGCTAATCGGCGGTGTTCTTGGAGGAGCTTTTGCCACATTACAAAATATGTTTATTGAAAGTATTGACGCTGGTGGAAAGGGTGGAATTTTAACTGGTATAACTAAATTTTTAACGGGTGCTACACCAGATGAGGTAACAAGTGTTGGTGGCAATGCTGGTAAATGGGCTTTAATAGGTGCCGGAATTGGACTTCCATTCGGTGGTCCTCTTGGTATGTTTATTGGTGCTTTAGTTGGTGGTGCCTTTGGTGCTCTAATGGCGCTTCTTCCAGATTTAATTGGATGGGGAATTAGTGCTATCGGTAAATTAAAGGATAAATTATTCAAAACCACAAAAGAAGAAGTAGATGAAGAGATTAATGCACAAGTTGCCAATGAAAAAGATCCGAAAAAACGGCAAGAGCTCGCCGCTAAATTATTAAAAGAAAGACAACAATTGATAGATAAAAAAAATAAAGAAAAAAATCAAGCATGGGCAACCAGTGGAGTACAATCAAATGTTCCTGCAAAAGTTTTAACAGAAGAGGATAAAGCATATCAGAAAGAAAAAGATAAGGTAACAACTATTGCTGAACGTGATGTAATAGATAAAAAATATGGTAGAGGAAAATTTGCACCAAAGAACACAACTGATGATCATAAGAAAATGTTAGATGAATATAATAAAGCATATCAAAAAGGTGATATTAAAGCTGCAGAAAAAATTGTATCTGATTATTACGCTAAAACTGGAAAAGCTAGACCAGAAACTGGAGCGGGTTCAAAAACTGCAATTGCGAAAGCTTTTGCAGAAAAGAACACAAAACCTGCTACTCCAGCTGGAACTCCTGGTGGAACTCCTCC
>JAGVVH010000504.1 GCA_019135895.1 Bacteroidota bacterium
AGATGCTCAAGAGACTGGATAAGGAGATTAAAGGAGGTTCGGTTATCAATTTATATAATCAGAAACCATATCTCAAGAAAGACCTCGAAATTGCTCAGGACACAAAAAACAAGATTGATTTCAAATCCTTATCTGTTTTTACAGAAGATCCAGAAGAAAACTGGTCTGGTGAACTTCAGAATCTGGATGTATTTCATGAGAAATGTGATTTCATTTTTAATAAGGAGCGCTTCAACTCTATAAAATTCGATGAAACTGTTATCAGGACTTTAAAGATTGAGGATACCAAAATTGAATTGTGGTACAGGATCGGACATGTATTTGAACTGATAAAATATATAAGCTCAATAAGGGATAAGTCTGTAGACCTTGTAGTACGTAAAATTGATGAAATAAAGGCAGGGTCTACTTTTAAGGAGTATCAGATGCCTGTCTCACCTTTGATAAATATACTTAACCGTTTTAAAAATGAACTTGAATGGGCAACAGATTTTGATTCTACATCGAGTTTGCCAACTGTGGGTGATGTCACAGAAACATTGGCATGTAGCTTAACTAATTACAGGTTTGAAGAAGCATTGAACAGGTTAAACAGAATCTTATCAGATTGTGGTCTTAGAAAACTTGATAATGCTGATGTAGTCTGGGATGAAACTCTGGGGATTTGTGGCAAATACAAAAAATGTGCGTATTACTTCGTTGAATCAGTAGATTATTTGATAAAGAACCATTCTGAAATTGAGAAATGGATTCAGTACTTTCATGGCTCTGAATTTGCTGATCATCAATGTGTAAAAAATGTTGCTAAGTATTATGGTCAGTTCAGGACTGATTTGGAACAGGGTCTGTCAGAAAGAATTGACGATAAACAGGAAGAGCTTGAAAATAAGCCTTTTGAATTTGTAGAAGTACTTGAAAAGGAATTAAGAGCATTATTTGAAGAAGGGAATATTATTGATGCAGAGTTAAAATCTATCAAAGAACTGGCAACTCAACAGTGTAATTCTCTGATAAATAACTCACTGATTACGGCTATAAATAAGATCAGGCGAAAAACGAACCAACAGGAATACGCAATTCCGCTGGAAGAATACTTAAAACAATCTACTTTCCTTAAAACAAAGAGTCACTGGAAGAGCCAGGAAGAATCTTTCAAGGCGGAAGGCCAAAGCTATTTCATTGCAAATGGAGTAAACACTCTCTTCGAATTCTATATCAAGGTCATTGAAATGAAGGGAGATCTTGACTGGGATAAATATGAAACTGAGCTTGAAGAACTTAAGAGGTTAGGCCTAGTAAAAACCAGGGTTGAAATTATCTGATATGGTTACATACTTAAATTGTCATAAGAACCGCACTGAATTCAAAATGCTTCAGCAATTGACTGATGTGAAACTGGTTGATTTTGACAATTTAGAGCAAGGATCTCTGCTGATTCCAGGTGTCGTGCTTAAAAGTCTGACAAAAGAAAATGCCAGGGAGTTATCAAAATGGATTTCTTTCCGGGCTAACCATCTTATACTGACACCTGCCTGGATTAATATTGACCTCAAAAAAGTCCTTGCAATTAAACCTGAAGTAAAAATTGAGGCCAGTTCAACAGGAGATATTGGTGACTATACTATAACTACTTCAGTTTATAGTACTTTTTACCAGGAAGGAAGTATCAAAAAGGGAATCAGGTTTCGCAATAATACTTCTTCATGTCTTATTACGGTCACAACATTACCAGTACTTGATTATCGCCACAGTATATCTGAAGATAAAAGAAGAGACTGGTGGAAAACAATATCTCTCAATGATTCAGATAGTGGTGAAGTTTCTAACAGAAAACCGGAAGCGAAAGATCTTCTAAGTGTCGAAGATAAAATGATCCTTCTCCTCTTTGGAGCCCAGATTCCTTTATTCATTGAACCAGAGAAGGTCATTAAGAAGTATTTCGGAACTAATCTTTCCACTGGGGTCATTAAAAGTTCTGTGATTAAACTTGAGAAGATGGGTTTGGTGAATGAAACAAGTCTTACTGTTGAGGGGCTAAAATTGATACAAAGTCAAAACCTTGATTCTTTTCAGGATGTACTAATTAAACGTAAAGAAAATTCAGATGATTGGGATTAATAAAGAAACTTCACTGGCTCAAAGTCTGGTAGCGTCAGTCCAGTTAAACTTACCTGGAACTGTCTCAAAACTATCCGCCAAAATGAGGTTTATAGATAAGATTGCTCCGGTTCTCCGAAATGCGGGGCTGGTAAAGAATATTGCTCCAATTCCCTCTATTTCTGTTAAGGTGACTGGCATAGCGACAGCGCATCGGGCAATACCAGCATTTGGAGGAATTCTTTACATAAGTGCAGCAATAAGCCAGGATGTTTTTATTAAAAATGGATCGATCCATAAAACCCGACAGGATAGTAGTGTTGAAATGGATGAGATTGACGATTTTGATTATAGTAAAAAAATAAGACTGATTGAAATACAGAATGCTTATGCCGTTTTGACAAGAACACTTGATAATCCTGATTGCTCGGAGTTTATTCTAATTGAAGCACCTATTATGCTTGATCGTTCAGATGTGCCTCCCACTGAAAGAATTGAGGTAGTTGAGCAATTCTCGAAGACAGTGAAAATAATTGAAGACTTCTGGATTAAGTACAAATCAAGAATATATCCGTTTAACAAAAATGGTATCAGGCTCATTTCTGTAGGTTCGGGAAAGCTTGGGGCAATACTATTTGCCTTAGGCACAGAACATCGCGATTTTATAGTTGATATGATTAACTATGAACAACTAACAGAGATCGTTGAGCCAAAAATGATCGGAAAAATTAAATCACTTGGAGTTAAAAGACTGATAAATGGAATTATGAATGAATTCTGCCGGAGTGCAGCATTCCAGGCAGAAGCAATAAATCCTGATACCCGATTTGAACCTGAAAGTATTCGTCCTCTTGGATTAATGAGCATGCATGTAAAGGCAGGATTTAAAACACCACCTGTATTGTTGGAGATGCTTGGCACTGTAAATGATTGGACCAGTGGCGATTTAGATGATATTGCCTCAATTTATACCTCATTATTCACACTTGATCAGGCAAGAGCATTGCCATTACCTCTATGGTATGCAAAATATGCACTTAAGCCTATTATCTCTAAACCTGGTATTCTTGAATATTATAAAAGTCAGGCCAGGGAGATGTTGAATAATGAGGAAATTGATAAGATATGGCAGCAGGATCTTGAATTATTTGAAGATTAAAACAAGAAAGATATGGAAGAAAAATATATCGGAAGATTAATTGGCAATACTGGAAATCCACATGATCTTAAAATAGTCCTTAACGATTCATTTGCAGCCAAAAGGGGTGAATTCGTAAAGATCAGGCATGTCGAATCACATGAGGAAGGTGAAATTTATCTTCTTGGAAGAATAGTAACTGTTTCAAGATCAAATATTCTATATAACTCAAATATGGGTGAAGGACTCAACGACCTTGAGGTTTTTCCTGGAGCACAGGTTTCCGGGGAGAGTTTATTTGGAACTATCGAGCTTGTAGGATACAGTGATGCGTCAGGCAATATTAAAATGCCAAGGAGACCCCTTGAGCCAGGTGAAAAGGTTTATGGGGTGAACTATAATTTTCTTGCCAGTTTCTACAAATTTGACGAAAATGAAAGCATAAATATCGGGAATCTTATCGGTTACGAAAAAGGAGAAAATATTGTGCCTGTCTACCTCGATGTAAATAAACTTGCAACTGAGCATCTGGCAATTCTTGCAATGACAGGTGCTGGTAAATCTTATGCGGTCGGAAGGATAATTGAAAGGTTAGTCGCTGAAATGAATGGCACTGTAATCGTGTTTGACGTTCATGGTGAATACGGCAAAGCTTTCGCTGGCGGGACTCTGCATTTCAATGAAGGAATTGATAAATTGGAAAATCCTTCTGAGATAGAAGATCTAAAAATAATAATAAAGCAGTTTGAAACATTACAGGCTGCTGGTGGCGGTATTGAAATATATACTCCTCAGAGTGAAAGTTTTGATTTTAAATATGCTGGTAAAAATAAGCACCTGGCGCTTCAATTTGACAGATTTGATATGGATGATATGACTTCTGTCTTACCTGGATTAACTGAACCACAGCAAAGAGTACTTGGGGTAGCATTAAGATATTGGAAAGCAAAATACGAAAATCAGCTCCGCGATATCCAGGATCTTCTTGATCTGCTTGGTCCTGAAGGAGTAGAAGAATTAAGAAACTGGAGTGAAATTTCTTCCGGAGAAGCTGCTGCTCTGAACGATAGAAGTGCTGCTGTTGTTGCCATGAAACTGGCCCGATTAATATATGAAGCAGCCAGTTTCTATTCAGTAGCAGTGGGAGAACCTACAGATATTTATAAAATGGCTGGTGACAAGACCAGTAAAATAGGGAAACTGGTAATTGTTGACATGCAGGGATTATCAGACGATGCCAAGCAAATAGTCACGGCACTTATTTCAAGTGAAATAATGAGGGCAGCCATGGATAAAGAGAGACAGACAAGACCTGTTTTCCTTGTATTCGAAGAAGGTCACAACTTTGCACCTGCCAATACTCCCACGATATCGAAACGGATTATCAGAAAGATTGCCTCTGAGGGTAGAAAATTCGGTGTTGGATTTTCCATTATCTCACAGCGCCCATCCAAACTGGATTCAGATGTGACTTCTCAGTGTAATACTATCATAACAATGCGTCTTAAAAATCCTGATGATCAAAGATTTATTGCAAAAACATCTGATTTATACTCGAAGACTGATATTGATGAACTACCATCATTATCGACCGGGGAAGCATTAATTTGCGGACGTTCAATTCCTGCTCCATTATTGGTTAAAGTCGGCTATAAAGCACTTATTCATGGAGGAGAGTCTCCAAATGTTCTTAAAGTATGGGGTAAGTATAATGGATAAAGATCTACTATCCGGTTTTATAATTAATGAGTTCAGTTCAGGAGAAATCAGGGAAAAATATTTTCCTATGATATGCCAAGGTGGTGTGGCCGACTATTCAGAAATGGTACATTCGATTGGATTAAATTATATTACCCAAATTGGCCGAACAATTGAAGATGTTGTATCAATATCTGAATGTCCTGTAATTCAGGAGAATAAAGTCCCAAGGGAAATCAGGGCGGATTCGATCTGGTTCGAGAGAAACAATTTTAAACCTGTTTTAATAAGTGAGTTTGAGAGGTACGAGAATACACGGACAAAGAAAACGAAAGTAAGGGAAAAAGCCGAGAATCTGTTGATAGCATATCATCAACTAAACAGAGATCTTCAGGTGGTGCTTTATGTTACCTGGGGAATAGGTTTAGCAGTGCCCCAGGAAATGGATTCAATAAAAGCATTACTTATTGATGGATTCCAGTTTAAAGGAGCATGGCTATCGGGTATAGATTCAGGAAAAACTTCACTTCTGATTTTTCATGCAATTGCAAGTAATGTAGAAGGGAAACTAGTGTTTAACAGGTGGGTAAGAATCCATTGATAATTGATGAAAAAGAGACTTGACTTTCAGCCTAATGAGGATATCTGTATTGGCGATAAATACAGATTAAAGACTTTTATTCATACTGGTTCATTTGGGTCAGTATGGAAGGCTGAAAATCTTATATCAGGCGAGGTGGTAGCCTTAAAAATACCAATTAATCAGGAGAAAGCAGACCATACTCTCTCAGAGGGCAAGCATCTTATAGGTGTCAGACATCCAAATCTGATTACCCTGAACTGGATGGGAAGGGTTGAAGGCCTTTTTGTGATCGAAATGGAATTATATGAAGGCAGCAGATTATCAGATTTAATGGATAATAAAGGTTTTAAAGAGCCAAAAACATTTGATGAAATAAAGGATATTGCCATACAAATCATTGAAGGGATAGAATTTATTCATTCAAAGAAAATAAGTCATGGTGATATAAAGCCGAACAATATTCTACTTCGCAATAATAATATAAAGCTGACTGACTTTGGAACAAGTAAGTTTATTGATGATGTATATGTCGACACACCCTATACACTCGGAACATGGGCATATATTGCCCCGGAAGTGGCGGGAACCCATAAACGTTATCTTAATTCAGATATATATTCATTAGGAGTATTACTATACCAGCTTCTGACAGGCAGGACTCCTCATCAGACATCCCTTCAGGTTATAAACAATTACTATTTTCCATCTCCTAAGGAAATAAATCCCTCAATTACTGAGGACATGGATAAAGTGGTTTTAAAATGCCTTGAAAGAAATCCGGAAGAACGATACCAGTCTGTTGCTGAATTAAAAAAAGACTTCATTAAGGCCTGGAGGTCTTTGAATATAAGGAGGTTTAATGAGACCAAGATCCAGGAGGTACCCCAAGAACAAGATAAGGCATGGATTGAAAAAGTTCAGACATTAATATCTGGAAATCATTTTAGTGAAGCTGATAAAATACTTGATCAGCAACTTGTTCAAGGTCATAATCCTGATGGTTTTTTTTACAAAGCCATTTCATATTATAAACAAAGATCAAATACACTGGCTCTGGAGTGTCTCGAAAAGATAAATATGGAAGAAGTTGAAAGCTTAAGGAAAGATGCATTCTGGGAAGCAGTCTTAAACCTCAAGGGGAAAATATATCTGAAGACCAAGAAATATGATAAAGCAAATGCAGTTTTTAGAATTCTTGTAGAGAAAAATCCAGATTCAATTGATTACTCATACAAATTAGCAAGCACTTTGGCATTAATGCATCACGAGAAAGAAGCTATTTTAATTCTGGAAAAAATCAACCTCGATACACCTGGAATGTTAACAGTTATTAAGAAGATAGGTTACGCCTATGATCAGATAAGGGACTTCAAAAAGGCCAGATCATATTATCTACATGCACTTACGATTGACCCTGATGATAAACACCTAAAGAAAAGACTTTCAATAATTAATACCTGAAAAAATGTGGCTAACTGAAAAGTTTTTCAACCTTAACCAGAAAAAGATGCTTGGATTTATTGAAAACTCTGACTTGACAGAGGATGAGGCGGCAATTTTCAGAATGTTCTATCTGGTTGATAATTTAGACATTCAGAAGCTCATCGATAATACTGAAGCAAACTCAAAAGTTGATCATATTTTCAAACTGGATGATTGGGAAAGGATTAACAGATTATCTGCTGATCCTATTGTTAGAATGACAAAAATCAAATGTACCCCAACCCTTAAAAAACTTTTGGATAGTAACGAACCTATTCCAATTGGATTCCCGGAATGGTTTTATATCGCATATCCTGATGTAACAGTTTGGATAATGGATAATTCCAAAAGTATTGGTGAAGAATTTAAAGGGCGGGAAGATGAGATTATTTCTGAAAATGGACCCAATCTGAATTTCTACAGGAAAATGATTGACAGATACAAAAAGAGAGTCGGCAAGCTCGAATGTTCAGTTTAACAATCAAAGTATCTTATCTGTCGATAATATCAGATAGAATACTCTGATACTACATTATTATAAATTTCATTGTTACTGCTATAAACCAGTTATAGCCAATGTTCTGCAACATCCAAATATTCAAATAAATAATATGAAACATGAAAGAATTACTAGAAAAGATTGCCTCCTACAATCTATTCAATTACTTATTGCCAGGAGTTTTATTTGCTTTATTAGCAAATTGGATAACTAACTACAAATTCCCCTTAGATAATGTCATTATTGGGGGATTTTTATGCTATTTCTTAGGATTGATCATTAGTAGAATTGGATCATTAATAGTAGAACCTATCCTAAAGAAAACTTCATTTGTAAAATTTGCAGACTATAAAGATTACATCTCAGCATCAGCTAAGGATCCATTAATTATCACTTTATCAGAGGCAAACAATATGTATCGAACCTTTATATCGTTATTTCTTACACTCATACTTTTAAAGGCCTATGAGGTCGCAGAAAGCAGGTTTAGTTTTCTTCAAAATGTTAGTCCTTATATACTTATCATCTTATTCTTGATATTATTCCTATGGTCGTATAGGAAGCAAACTAAGTATATTAAGTGTAGGGTAAAAGCAAACGATTAAAAATATGAGCATAATTAAATCATTTTCAGTAGGAAACGGCGACTTGTACTACATTAAACATGCAACCTCAAATTTCACATTGATTGATTGCAATTTGATCGATGATAATAAGAAACGGATTGTAGATGAGATTATTAACGAAAAGGTAGGTAAAGATATAACTCGCTTCATTTCAACACATCCAGATGAGGATCACTTTCACGGATTGACTTACTTGGACGATAAAATCAATATTTTAAATTTTTATTGTGTAAAGAACAAAGCCATTAAAGAAATTAACACTGATGACTTTATAAGATATTGTTCTCTGAGAGACTCTTCAAAAGCCTTTTATATTTCGAAAGGATGTAAGAGAAAATGGATGAATGAAGATGGGCCAGACGATAATGGAAAGGTTATTTATGGCTCAGGGATTCAAATTTTGTGGCCAATACTCTCAAATGAGGAATTTCAAGCCGAACTTGCCTCTGTTGCGGAGGGTGGTGAACCAAATAACATTTCACCAATAATTGAGTATAGCCTAAGAGATGGAATAACCGCAATTTGGATGGGAGATTTAGAA
>JAGVVH010000301.1 GCA_019135895.1 Bacteroidota bacterium
AGGACTTAGATTATAATACATGGAATCATCAATTCTCATTACCCTACATAATTACCACTAAATGCTATTAATGCTTCACCCTGTTAAGCTCTGATATCATTCCCTTAAACATTCGTCTTACTATTTGCCCATCAAATTGTTGATAAGCGAAACGTTGTGCATTTGATCCTATTTTCTTACAGTATTCCCGGTCGGTCGATAGTAAAAGAATTGATCTGCGCAACTCTTCATAATCCTGAGTTGAAACGCAGTGGCCACATTCATGTTGCTTGCAAAACTTTGATATTGCCGTATCAGGTGGGGCATAAAGCAGTATGGGTGTACCCGAGGCCATATATTCAGAGGCTTTTGTGGGCATGGAAAACATGGAAAACTTACGACCAGATTCTGAGAAGTCCAATGGTAAGAATAAAAGATTGTATGATTTCAGCAGCTTCGGCACCTCGTTGTGAGCTACAGCCTCGTATACTCCAACGTTTTTCAACTTATTAATCTTCTGCACATAATAGCTATCATAATCCTTGGTAAAAATGTCAAATCTAATTCGTGTCTTAAATGACTCACTAGTAGAAACTAGTTCAGCAAAGTCAAGCAGCGAGTCCTTATTAGCTGTTCCAATCCGACCAACATACAATATTTTGAATACATTGTCATCCTCACCAGATATGTCAGATTCAATTTCAAATAGCTGATATTCAATTGGATTATGAAAAGGAATAAATGTAATCCCATACCTCTTTTTATACTCTTCTGACATTGCTTCACTTATGCTTAAATGCATATCAATCTTATCAAGAAGCAATCTTAGATCTTTATCAATTCTTTTCTCCCAGAAATTTTTAAACAGTCCGGAATTACTTATTGTTGAAGGCCAATCATCCATCATGTGAATAATTGATGGTATCTTAAGGTAAGATAGTAACTCTAAGGAGAATCTTATGCTTTCGTAATTTGATATTTGGAGGTAAATAACTTCAGGTGCAAAATCCGACAAAAACTTTTTCAACTCTGTCGATAGATGTATTGATGATGCGCGATGTATCAAACCAGACCACCGTAAAGTTGGCATAAAAATTCTTGATGAGATTAAATGCCTTAAACTCTTGGTTTCCTTTAATGCAGTCACTCTCATGCGATTTCGAATCTCAACCCTGCCTGATGGAAACTTTTGTTTGACAAGAGAAAAAGGAAATTTCCAGACCAGCTCCTTTTCACCAATCTGGTAATAATTATTGCAAATATTAGTGGTCGAGTTGTGAATCATAAAAGGATAAGAAATAACAGCAAGTTTTTCTTTGGGCCAATCTTTAAATAAACCGGCGAGGGTAATTCCTCCACCTGAGAAATCATTAAATGTCTGACCAAATAACAATACTTTGGAATAATTCATTTTTTTGATTAAATCCGTTAAGTCCGATAACCTAAGGTATAAAAGAAAGTTAGCATATACAAGTGCTTGATAATATAGCAATGGACAGAATTGAAATTCATAAGACTTGATTCTATCGTTTTGGCTTGTACTACAAGTTGAACTTTTTGTTTAAGAGTCTATAGAATACTTTGTGTAAACGCCTGTATTCAAATTCTGCATCTATCTTCAAATTTAATCAAAAATTGCTGCAAGATCATACCCCAGTCCCGGATGGGCAAGGTCCATTTTTTCTCAATATTGGCAATTGCCAGGTAAACAGCCTTGAGGGCTGCCTGATCATGAGGAAAGACAGACTTAGTTTTAGTTTTCCAGCGGATAATCGAAGAACTGGGTTAATTCGACCCAGTTATTTCTCCAGGATCTGACAGCGTAGGCATATTTATGGTTCCACTTCTTTTCAAAATTTTCAAGAGCCTGTTCTGCTGCCTGAAGGGTGGCAGCATGATAGATCTCCTTCATGTCAGCTGCAAATTCCTTTTTGTCTTTCCATACCACATACCTGAGGGAGTTACAGACCTGGTGTACAATGCAGAGCTGGGTGTCAGCCAGTGGTAAGACCCCCTTGATGGCCTCGGTAAAGCCACTCAGGTTATCAGTGCTGGCAATCAGGATATCTTTTACGCCACGAGCCTTCAGTTCAGTTAAGACAGTCATCCAGAACGAAGCACTC
>JAGVVH010000127.1:0-1598 GCA_019135895.1 Bacteroidota bacterium
TCGGATGCTATAGAGGTTATTTACTTTGCTACTTAACTTTTCAAGTTTATTGGAAGGAGGAATTCTGAGATCGTTAAGATTTAGAGAGTTGTTTAACATTCTTAGTTTTCTCCTACCGATCACTTGGATTTCTGGAGGTATGTTTCTAACACGTTCACCATTCCAAATCTTTTCAGTCTCCTTTGATCCAAATGAAGTTATCATTAACGTTTCGCGTTACTAACGGCAAAGATAAGTATTATTTTTTAAAAATGCAAGTAGGAATTGTCGACATGCAGCCTAACGGTTTGCAATATGACCAGTGGCGGAGAGCGGGCGACTTCCCTGTCAACAGTTGCAAATGTTGATGCGGGGCAGACGCTTTCAAGCCACCACTGCGCCCGACATTGGTTATTGTTGATGCGGGGCAGACGCTTTCAAGCCACCACTGCGCCCGACATTGGTTATATTGCTTGTTAGCTGCTGGCCGATTTTAGGTAGTATTTTGATTGATACTATTCTGTCAAAAAACCACATTCTGTAATAGTTGGTTTTGCATTATCAGATTGCAACCATTTGTATAATTTATAAGCCATTGAATTGTGGTCTAAATCAGAACGGATTGCAACATGAACTTTTGATATAAATGGATATGTCTTGTTTTTAACAGAAGTTTTATCTGGAAATATGCCATTAATGGAGATTTTAGGCACTTCGCTATCAGGAATCCGTGCTTGCAAATCTTTGTAATTATTGAAAGTATAACAAATAGCATTCACATTATGAATAATTTCGCCAAAAACCTGAGACATTCCACCTATAGCGCTCGCAGGAAAATCAGCTGGTTCCATACCGTCCATTACTAACAATCTAAATACTTCCTCACTACCTGAATTGCGGGGACGTGTAAAAACTTTTATATCTGAATCATTACCGCCAACTTGAGTCCAATTTGTTATTTCGCCAGTAAATATTTTTTGAACTTGATTAACTGTCAGTGATTTCACAAAATTGTTCTTGTTTACAACAAAAACAAAAGCGTCTAAAGCGATAGGTGTTTCAATCAGCGTAACTCCTACAGAGTCAGCATGGGCTTTCTCGTCAGAAGAGATAGTCCGGTGTGTGAGTATAATATCTGCATTACCATCAATCAAATTAATAAATGCACCATGAGTTTTAGAACTCTTCACACGTTGCCAAAAGAAGTCTTTATACTGTTCATCAAGTACTTCATATTTAGGATGTAAAGTCCATTCACTAACAACACCAGGCTCCATCCATATATATGGTACACCCAAAAGTTTACAGGCAACCATCACATTCAGCACACTTGCTGAAGTAGAACCATCAACTTTTGGATAGTTCTCAAAGTTAATACCTTCAATTAAATTTTGCTCTTTGTCATTTTCTTTTGTACATGAGAAAAAAATTCCAAAAAGTATAAATATTGCTATTTTTTTCATATTCAATAATTTAGCAGACTCAAATCAAGATGCATAAATCAACCTAATGGTTGCGTAATTTGAAACATTATCTTTTTAAACTCAATTATATCGGTAAAACTTATAATCATATTTTCGTCATGTCTATCTGGGTCTCTCACTGGCTTGCAGCTAACG
>JAGVVH010000127.1:1605-3320 GCA_019135895.1 Bacteroidota bacterium
CTAACGGTGGTGGTATGAGGTCGTGGCGGTCAGACGAGAGTCTGAGTGTCCGACCGAAACAGAGGTTGGGACGAGATTCGATTTGTCGAATCCGCACAAACCCAGCCATGACTTATACCACGTGTTAGCGTTTCGTACTTTATTATATTAGCTCATTTATTAATTCAATATTCTCATTTTCAATTTTGTCAAATACTTCTCTTTCAAACTCCAAGAAACCACTTTTGTCTCTGGAAAATTTAATTTTTCCTGCTTCCAAATAATGTATAAAATCGCACAAATTAGTCAGTGTCTCGATTATATGGGAGGTGACAATTATGGTTTTGTTCCTTTCTTTTAATCGCAACAAAATCATTCGAATAATTCGACAGGTTTCAATGTCCAGTCCATTAAAAGGCTCGTCAAGAATCATTAAAGGTTTGTCTTGTTTTAGAACCCCTAACAATGCGAGTTTCTTTTTCATACCGGTGGAATATCCATCAATTATTTTATTCAATGGCAGGTTGAAGAGTTTATTCCATCGGTCTATGTCAAATTCGTTGTTTTTAAAAAGGCTCAGATATTCTTTTCCTGTGATACTCGAATAAAAGAAATTCTCGGTCACTAAATAAGCAACAGAATTTTTATTAATTTCTTTATTGTCAAATTGGATTGTCCCTGCTACTGGTTTCTTTAATCCATAAAGGGTGTTTAACAATGTGGTTTTTCCTGCACCATTTAGTCCCACAATTCCATGTATCAGATTCTCATCCAATGATAAATTCAGATTGTCAATAACTCTTTGGTACTTGTTATATGAAATTGTAAGGTTTTTAATTATAATCATTTAAGAAGAAATTTAGTTTGTTAACTGACTTTGAATAGAATAAAATTGTCATAAGCCAAACTACGGGCAAGAATACCGGAATTATACCTCCCAATGCACCGAGTGCTACATATATTTGCGCTGCTGGCGATTTTATATTTGGTTCATAAAATGCATATTTAGTCATGATAGTGTAAACCAAAAGACTACAGAAAATAAAATATTCAGCAACCGGGATATACCATTTATCTATATTAAAGATTATAAATAAAACGATTAACGGAATTACAATAATTGAAAATAATTGCAACAGACGTTTTATTTTTAACCATAACAGTTTTGTGGCTCCTAATTCAAAGGATATTAAAATCTGGGAAGGTTCACATCGCTCAAAAAAACTTAAAATGATAATTCCCAAAATAAAAATTGCAATAGGTACACTTCCTATAAAAAAAGATGTAAGAGCAGTTATAATCCAAATAGGGACGATTATAAAAAATTGTTTTCTTATTCCTGCTTTCCATTCAAAAGCATCGTCGGGAATTAATTCCTGAAGTTTAGTGTTTAAATTTGAATTTCTCGCTTTTAAGTCAATATTTATGATAATTAATAATCCAGTTAGTTGGCTAATGGCAACCCATTGTTTATGAATTAAAAAACAGCATAAGACAGGTATAGAAAGGATAATATACTCCGCAAGCATGAGTGTCTTATAGTTTGAGAAATGACTTTTCAGAAACAATTTATCACCTCTTTTAAAATGGACGAACATTATCAGTAATAGAAATCCTGCAATTATATATTGAGAAGTTGCTTTATCTGAGCTCTTTATGTATAGGGCAAATCCTAAAAATCCAATTAATCCGACTAAGAAAATGAATCTAAATAATCCGATTCCAATAATTCCACG
>JAGVVH010000545.1 GCA_019135895.1 Bacteroidota bacterium
ACTGGAATAACACCACAATAGTTGACTGTTTTGCGACTAACTGAGTGATTAGACGTTAGTTCAATTACGACATCATTAATTGAAATGGTCATTGTTTCAGGATTTTCTTCAATTACCTTTTTTGCAATGGCCATTCTGATTTTTGATGATGTACCAGCGACCGTGTTACTTCCATGAACGAGGGTGTTGATTTGCGTTTTCATAGTTTTGATTGTTTTGTTGAAGCAAAGATAGGCCACAAATCAACAACTACGTATTAAACAGTTGTTAAACTTTTAACACATCTAATAAATTAACATTTTTTAACATTTACACCTATTTTTTCGTTCCCCTATTTTTCTTCTTTGTCTTGCAGCCCATTTTCTTTGATTTTATCAATTATTTCCAAGTACCTTTCTTTCACGTCTGCGTAATGCAGAATATCGTAGTAATGTCGTGTGCCATAACTCACAGTCGAATGTTTCAGACCGATTTCGTCACCAATTTCGACAACACCCATTTGGGTGTATTTCCGGCAAAAGTAGCAAAACGCCTGCCGTGCTTCGACAAAACGCCTGTCGCGTGTCCTTTTAGTCAAGTCAACTCCATAAACTTCGGATATGATTTCTTTTATCATCCCTCTACCACCTTTTTGATGTTATATTTGAGTAATTCCAATCGGTAAAGTTTAATCACTTCATCTCGGTATGATTCCAGTAGATTGTCAATTTTAAGGCGTAATGCTTCAGCAACGGAACCATCCTTTACGTCCTCTTGAGTAACAACATCTATCGGATTCATTGCCGCCATAATCATTAATTCCTTTTCGTGCATGCTAATTATTTCGTTGCAGCTTTCGATTTCGTCATCAATTTGAGCTTTGCCAACGTGATTAACGAAAATATCAACCTTTGCGCTTATTCCGTAACTCATCTTGTTTCTTTTTAGTGGTGAATCCTTTAACCTTAACCCTCCTTAACTCTTCGGCTTCCTTTAACGGCATGGCCAGCAAATAGGCATATTTTTCCGTCTTCATCAAACATCTATCCTTCATCGGCTTTCCATCCAGAATGACCGCCTCGAATCGGGCTGTTTCAAGGTCGGCCTGCGGAATATCAACATCTGATACACATTCAGGCCTGCCGGTCTGGTCGCGTTGAATTATGGCGCCGTAAAGGATTTTCAGTTTCATAACGTTGCCTCAATATCGGTAATTATAGAATCATCTCCATTCTTTCTGTTCCGATGAAATCCGACTTTTAGAATTATCCCGCCCATGTCGGTTGGTTGATACATCCGCTTAACGGCGTAGCTGGCCTCATTTGGAGTATATGACTTCAAAAAGCACCCAGTCCTTACCAACATTGTCCGGCGCTGCTTAATTTTACCTAAGTCGTTGGCGTAGAATGATATTCTCGGCACAACACCCCTCTGATGATCGTGTCCCATTGCGCAAATATCAGTCATTGGAAAAATATGGTAAAGGTCTTCCACGTTGTTAATTGTAGAACCGGCACGCTTTCCGCCCCCTTTACCGTGATGGGCTGCTAAATTAACAGCCACGTTTGTAGATCTGTTTTTAAAGCTGACAATTAACTGAAGGTGTGCCATGCCACCAACGCAGGTTGTTTTTAGTCTTTCGGCTAAGTCCTCACCTGACGTCTTACCATCGGAAAACACCCACGAATGATTGCCCTCAATAAGCCCTAATGTCCTTCCGATCATCTGATTACACCTTTGGGCAAATTGTCTGTTACTCCTTTCGGCTATCTCATCGAATTTATGAATCGTGCTTTCGTGTGTCGTTGCCTCGATGTTCTTTTTTTCCGATGTGGACATGAAATCATTGTAGTCTCCAAGCCCGAAATAATAAACATTATCCTGATTTGGCAGGTCGCGGCACTTTTGCAGAAAATAGTCAAATCGCTCTTTGTCGTGATGTGGTGTGTCGGCGTGCGTGTCACCAAACAAAACGAGCCAGAAATAATCATCAACGCTTTTAAGATGAATTCCTAACTTGTTTTCAGTGAACGTACTTTCCAGAATATTGTGCATTCTGCTTTGTTTTCGTTGGCAAATATAGTGAATTATTTACTCAATGTCAAGTTTTTTCAAACTTTTTTCGACAAATTCGGACAATCTGACCGCCTCAAGCGTGTGGTAGTTGTGTTCCTGACCACATTCGGGACATTTTACCATACATCTTACAACCTCGTCAAATTTCATTGGAGCGCCACACGGACAGAGTAAAACGAAGTCGTGCGGCAAAAGGCGAATGATGCGGTCTGTTGTGTTCATTGTTTACTTTTTAAAAGTTCTTTACATTTCTCACGGTAATACTTCGCCAGTTCGTCAATCTCGAATTGTGACCACTTACGGCCTAATGCTTTTTTCATCAAAAGTTCGTCAATTATGCCGGCTCCGTACTTTTCGATCAGTCCTTTTGCGTACCCAGCGGCATTTCCTTCATCAAAAGAATTGCAACTTCGACATTGTGCGTTGCAGTTCCTTTCATCGAATCTTGTACCCATGTGTCGGCGGTTGACGAAGTGACCACAATCTATGTCATCCCACGCGTGAATTTTTCCACAGCTTATACAGCGACAAAGTCCGTTTTCATCTGAATCCCGAAGTCGGATGAATTTACTAAAGGCGCGATCTAAGTGGTCAACTTTCATTTTATTTCGTTTAAATCATCTTTTAGTCGCCTAAGAAAATTCTCTTCTCCATCGTCTCCGGCGAGGAAATAATCAATACGCTGTGCGTACACTTCGGCAATCTTTAGCGCCTTAATTCCAGCCTTCATGGCCTCTTGTACTTCGGGCGGGTAAGTTTCATAAAACCTACTTTCTGGATATTCTGCATAAAAATCGTGTCTGCAAATGTCGTTAGCGTCGTCTTTTAGTTTACCTTGACGATCAAGATAATATTCAATGTCTTTGACAATATATCCAATTCTATGCTGGTTGTAATCAAATGTTCCGCCGCTCATAACTGTTTCCGTATTTCTGAAACTTTGTCCATTATTTCCGTATTTTTGAGCGCAGAGCGCCACCGGTTGCCACAGTTGCATCGCGACAGTCCGACCAAGTTAGCACATTGACCGTGCGACAGACCTTGCTCCCTGAATAAAACTAAGGCAACGGCGCGGCAATGTACAGCATATCGAGCCTTTGACCGCTCTTTAATCGAACAGCCAAAGTGTCGCTCACATAGGTTGATTATTCGCTGCGTCATGGTTAGAATGGCAGATCGTCGCCAGCCGGCTCAAGTGAATTATCCGGTTCTTTCGGTTCTGGCTTCCATGTGTCAACGGTTACCGTGTGGGTTTTTCCGAATTTGTCCGGCTGTTTCATTTCGGTAACTTCGACATTCAGGTACTTTTTGCCCTGATATTCATTGACATGTTCCTTTGGAATGTCTGAAAGGCAAATTGACAATTTAATGCCGAATTTTGATGCCTTGCCTTTTCCGATGTAAATTTTTGGTTCGCTCATGTTGATTAGTTTTGACAAATATACAACTTTTTTTGAAATAGTCAACTTTTTTAGAAATGTTTTCGATATGCAATATTATTCGTTACGCATATTTCGATGTTACCGCCAATTAATGACGCAACCTTTGTTCATCTATTTCAGCGTAATCTGAATCAGAATAAGTCCATTCAAATTGCTGCCAAACACCTAAATAATTATTCCAAAAAGCGATAGACCATTCTCCGTCTGACCTTTTTACCCAATAGTAACCTGATTCTCTTTCCATTATGATTTAAAATTAACTGGCGGTAACAAGGGCTAAAACGCAACCCTAATCAACGACAGTGGTTAAACATTAAATTCTACAAAGGGCTGCGTTTAGCCCCGATACGTTGAATTTGCTCCAATGAAAACCCTTCGGCTATCATTTTTACTCTCTGATTAATCCATTCGTCGTTTTCCATTATTCTGATTTTAGTGAAAATTATTTCGGCTCGCTTCAATCTCTATCTGCTGCAAAAAGTCCCGTTCGTTTGGTTCAGGCAGATAAATTCCAGCGGCTTCCTGCGACCAGTTTCTAAACCGTTCAATCGCCGTGATCAGTTCCGATGTGGTGCAATCTGCGGAGCTTTTCGGATCAGTTAGTATTTGCCCCGTGAATTTACACACCCTTTCGACACAGAATATATCAGGATTACACAGCTTTTTAAAATATTCGACTTTTACAAAATTCATCGAATATCCTGTTTCCATCGCGAACCACGTTAGAATTAAATGCAGGTATTTGTTTTGGTTTAACGACCTCTTTTCAGTCGATGTAAGCTCAACTACCTTACCGGCCTTATAAAGCTCGTTACAGCGGCGTTTAAATCGTTCTTGGTCGGTGCGTATAGAAAGGTTGTATTTCATTTACTGCTATTTTGGTAAATACGAAAATGCTTCCGGCTTAGTGTTTATTTTTACTTTTCCACATTTTACACATGTTTCAATTTCTGAAATACACTCAACGGGAGCGCCTACCGACCTCTGTACGTACGATCTTTTTACGGCGTATTTATGTCTGCAAAATAATTGTTTCATCTTTTTCATTTCTTTGGCTTCTTAGGTTTCAATTCGGGATGCAGTTTCAAGTAAAGCACATAACCGCGCTTTGACTCTTCATCCAGCGGTCGGTTAAACGCGCTGTCGCGTAGATAGCACATGATATAGTATTCGTCTTTGCTCAATATTTCTCCCCCATAAAGTGAGCCTCGCTTGGATAATGTTTGCCTTTGTCTTTTGTCCTGATATACACATTGTCCCGCGTTGTTTTGAATATGTCGGCTATCCGCTGCTCAATCTGGTCGAGGTCTTCCTTGCTGTTTACGAAATGCTGCCGCTTCAACTCAATCCGACGTGTCGCGCTGTTTTTTCGCGTGGTTGTGTATTCTATGCTGATTATTTCAATCATGGCTTCTTTTTTCGGCACACGTCCCATTGTTCGCGCGCCATGTTAATTACAAATTCCGAATCGGTCGGCTTTACACCACAGAATAAGGCGAAGCGCTCATCCACGCGGCACAGAGCGACCAACTCCGAAAAGTCGGCCATTGCTCTGATGCGATCAGCGTGTGCATTACACTCAACCTGATCCATAATATTTTTGTTCTTGAACATATTTTACTCCAGTTTATCTACCCACCACAGCGCCGCCATGCAGACGACCAAAAATGTTAAAATGAATATTCCCTCTGTTGTCATGTTGTTTTGTTTAGGATGCAAATATACATCATTTCGACACACCACACAAATTTGTTTTGTTAAATATTGTTGCTGTTTAGAATCGGTCTAATTAAAAAGGTAATTTATCAGGTTCAATCGGCTGCATCGGGTGCGGTTGCAGCTTCGCAGGCGGCGCATCTTTTACATCTGGCAGGCCGCACTTATATTCATCATCCAAAATTCGGTTAACTACATAATTCCAATGCATATAAAAGTCGTCTCGCTTTCCGGAAATCTTCTGTTTCTTTACTTTTGCAAGCGAAATTATACGGGTGCAGTCGGATTTGTTCGTGTTGAATGTCGGGTGGTGGTAAATGATAATGTCATCAAATATTTTACCCCAGTCCGAACCGTAGTGTAGTTCGTTGTATGATGGCAACTTTGCGTCCTCTCCAGACTTTACTCCGTTCGGGCTTTTCGGGTGTGTTACAACAATCGGGAAAACGTCGCCCTTGTTCCGCGCCCACTTTCGGATCATTAGCCCGACCTCTCGAATAGTTTTGTCATAAGCCTGATCGCTATTGGCGTCCTCGGTGTTATTGAACGGATCTAAAACAAAACCCCTGATTCCCGACTTATACATCACGTCAAACTGGTCTAAAATCATCCGCACACTCGGCATATCAGTTTCAAAGTCAATTAGTTTAATCGCATCCGTAGCTGTCTGAAACGCCTCTAAATATTCCGGCTCGCTTATGTAGTTATTATGGTGCTTTTCGGTTGATTTTCCGCTAATCATGTGAATAATGTCAGCGTAAAAATACTCTTCCGGCATATCCTCTGGCGACCAAAACGCCCACTTTGTCCTGTATTTATAGTACATCTGGAGCGCGATCTGCCGTACCATTGTACCCTTTCCATGATTGGCATAACCGGAAACAAGTACCAAATTCGACTGCAAAAGTCCGAAGTCTATCCGATTCCATCCGATGTCAAAGCGCGGCAATCGTTCGCCTCTCCAATAGCTACGCATCTGGTCGATTGTTGGCCTTATGACGTGTCCGGTTGGTTCGGGTGTGCCGGGTGCTGCTGTTAATAGTTCGTTGGTTAGCATTTTAGTTTCCTTTCAAGTATCTTTGTCATTGATAGCGTTATGTCATCCGTAATGTCAATTTTTGCATGGCATCGTCTAACCTCTTCCTCAAGTATCCGGTTCCTTTCGAATAATTTTGATATGAAATATTCTAAAGACGTCATTTCAAATTCCAGATTAGCAATATGTCGTTCTGTTGCCCGCGAAAATTCGATAGCTGATGACATAAGGCCTTTCTTTTCTGGAATATCCGGTATTTTCCGAACCGATTCAACCATCTGAGAAATATACGGAGCACATTTTTTATGCGCCATTTCGATATAATCAGGGCGCTCAATGTATTTTCTCCACGATTGGCCCTTATAGTGCTTCGATATTACTTTACCTAACTCTCTGTCCATAGGTCGCTGGTGTTAGTAGGTTATCAATCGATTTTGCAGTGAATATCTTGCGGGCAACCTTTCCGATTTTCGGGCATTTTACCATTGTATCCCAGCTGATAAATTTTTGCAGCTCGGTATGATATAGTACCGTGAATTGGTCGTTGTACTGAAACTTTGAAAGTGCAACGTCAAGTTGGAACGGGTCGGTTATGGCGTTTATTTGATTGATCAGGTCTGTCTCATCGTGTCCGGATAAATAGTTTAGGCCTTGTTTTTTATCGTCAAACTTACCAGCGTTCTTTTTCCACGTCGTCACGCACGCCTTCCAGCTTTTAATTTTACTGCCTTTAGATACCCATCCCCTTGCTTCGTAATATGCGATAAATTCTTCAGCATCCAGATCAAGATTTTTAGTTGTGAAATATTCTTGTACTTCTTCAATAGTTGGTGGAATAAAATTTTTATTTGCCGGTTTATCCGGCGGTATATTATATTCTTTAACTTCTTTAACTTCTTTAGATGTGTTACTGGTTGGACACTGGTTGGTTACTGGCTTGTTACTGGTTTGTTCACGGGTTGTTACTTCGTCTTTATCATCAGACTGATATTCGTCATATTTACAGATAGTTACAACAGTAAAATGCTTGTTACTTTTCGCTTCAATCATTCCTAATTTTTCAAACATTTTTAGCCACTTATACAAAGTTGATGAATTGACGCCAAGTTCAGAGCCTGCTGAATTTCTGCCAAAAAGTAGTTGACCTCTTCCGACTTCGATCGTTTTTTTACCTGATCCGGTATTGATAGCGGCAAATGATTTTTTGTAATTTGCCCTCAAAAGTAACCACAACCAGAAGCGAAGCTGCCCGTCATGAGCGAATACTTCGCTGTCAATTATTTTCCGATCTAACTTAATGAAGCTCATACAATAACATTTACAGCGTGGCAATTATAAAACAGTGAACATTCATTAATGCTTTCTTCTATGATTAATATAACGGTATCTATAATTGCCGTAAATCTATAAAACGAAATATATTCACCGCGCTGCATTTTAATATCTGAATCAATATCAAACATAAACGAAGTTGTTAATGAATCAGAATCAGACGGCTCGCCCTGCTCATCTGTTAGCATTTTAATCAGTTCTTTGTCTGACCGATTGTCAAATTTTACTTCAAGTCTTATCATAACACAAAAAATTAAAACCCTAACGAAACAGAGCCAGCGACCAAGCTGCCAGAGGCGGGATACTTGCCTCTAAACTCTGCCCCGTTAGGGCCGTATGAATAAAAATGAACGATTGTTTCTTTTTGCATGGTATCCCTTGTTAAAGCCGGTTGGTTATTCCGACGCAGCAAATATACAAATAAATTTTTGTTTGTCAAGTGAAAGTTATCAACTTTTTTGTTGATTTAAAACAACTGCTTTTGAATGTTCGATAGCACCTTCTCGTTTGCATCCTTAAAAAAGTTCTTTTTGATTTCAAAGCCGATAGCGTTTCGGTTCATTTGATATGCAGCCAGTAAGGTTGAACCACTCCCGGCACAAGGGTCAATAACCGTGTCCCCTTCGTCTGTAAATATCCGGATAAGATTTGAAAGCACAGCAATAGGTTTCTGAGTAGGGTGTACCTTCGGAGTTGTGGTGTCTTTCTTCCAATCCATGCAGTTGAAAATCATTCTGCCTTCGTTGTTGAATTTTGGCAGTTTATCTCGGTACAAAATCAAAGCATATTCACAGTTACCAACAGGGCGCATATTTGCCTTTAAAACTTGAGCAGAAAAGTTCTTACGAAATATCAGGTTAATATATCGATTAAGCCCGTAT
>JAGVVH010000498.1 GCA_019135895.1 Bacteroidota bacterium
TCTCTAAAATTTCGTAATTTTGCGATTGTGTAAAATTCATTGTTTGTGTTTTTTTATTTTGCTTTACAAAAATATTAAACTTTGAGTTTTACACACTTTTTGGGATAGTATCCGCCGGCTGCCACCTCTTCCTCAACGAGGACAAGGAATTTTCTCCGTCGGCAATGTTCTGCAAACTTGCCGAAAATAAAAACTTAACACTCAAAACTAAAAACTCAAAACTCGCCTGCTGACGAGGTGGTCGCAACAAGTGAATACCTGAATCGAACCCAGGTGCGTAGCACCGACCCCTTTGTAGGTGCTAATTTTCCAAACTCAGATCAGTAGATAAACGGGAAAACCCTTTTCAGCTTGCGCTCCTGAATTTGAAGAGGATATTCTTTTTGATATCTTTTATAAATTGATTTTGCACGGGGTACTAAATTGGCAAAGGTCCAAATAAAAAATACAAGTCCTGAAATTGACCAGGTAAGGATGGCAAAACCCAACCATTCCATCAATTCTCCAAAATAGTTTGCACTGGTGACATAATTAAACATTCCACCTTCGGGAAGATAGTGTTTGGTGTCATGGTCACTTTTTCGAAGATTACGAATGATATGGTCGGAGTAAAGATTTATACTATAACCGGCAATAAATAAAATTGTTCCGATAATAAATTGTGGAGACCACAACCATTCGACAGGATAAGCGTTAGGATTTACATTATAAGCCTCGAAGAAGAACCAATAGCCCTGCATCATGGAATTGAGTATGTTAAAACTCATTCCCATCAATACAATAAGAATAGGCATTTTGCTCTTTCCTTTTATCAAAAACGGAAAGATAAAGACTCTTTGCAGATAATGTGCCTGAAAGATAAGCAGAAATATAATGGGAACAATTGCAGAACGATGAGGAGAAGCAGCCCAAAGAAAAATCATCGCCATAAAGATGGGAAATTCCATCAAAAACCAGGCAAGTTTGTTATTGATAGTTGGTCCCCATTTGGGAGAAATCAACATTCCATAACCGGCTTCAACAAAATTGAGTGCAATAAAAACGATGACGGCAATGCCGATCATTACCCAAAGGTAAATATAAAAGGCGCTGACTAACATTATTCTATAACGATTTCCATAGGCATGCGAGCTTGAATACCCTTTGAATTCATAACCTGCTTAAGACCTTCGTATGTGTAATACAAATCACCCATTTCAGACTTGATAGCCTTGGCAACGGCGTCCTCATCATCTCCTTCGAATATTTTGGTAAACCAATCTTTTTGTTTTGGATAATACTCGATTCCATAATCAGAAACCTTTGCCAGTTTAGCAGCCAGGGCAATAGCATCATCTATAGTTCCCAACTGGTCAACCAGTCCGTTTTTAAGTGCATCTTCGCCGGCCCAAACGCGTCCACCGCCCAAAGAGTCAACCAAGGCAATATCCATTTTTCGTCCATCGGCAACATGTTGTGTAAATGTTGAATAAATATCTTCAATCATAATTTCAAACTTCTTAATTTCCATTTCATCCAAAGAGCGCAGACCGGAAGCATAGTCGGAATGGGCATTTGTTTTAACCACATCAACGGTAACGCCCAGTTTTTCTTTCAGGAAATTCTGAAAGTTCGGGATAATGCCAAACACTCCGATGGAACCGGTAAGCGTGTTAGGTTGAGCTACAATTGCATCTGCATTGCAAGAGATATAATAACCACCGGAAGCTGCATAGTCGCCCATAGAAGCAACCACAACCTTGCCGGCTTTTTTGGCATTTTCAATTTCTTTCCAAATAACTTCGGAGGCCAAAGCACTTCCTCCCGGAGAGTTAACACGCAACACAATAGCTTTCACCTTGTCATTCATATAAGCTTTGCGAATAGCTTTTGAAAGGCTTTCGGACCCGATTTGATTATCGGCACCTTTTCCATCCACAATAGAACCAACTGCATAGACAACGGCAATCTTGTCGGCAGTATTAATTTTTATACCGGATAGAGTCTTTTTATAATTAGAAAGAGAAACATAGTTAATATCATCTTTTTCAGCAACGCCCAATAATTGTTTGAATGTGTTTTCCACATCGCCATAGTAGCAAATTTTGTCAACAAGGCCAAGGTCAACAGCATTTTGAGCAGTTCCGCACAAAAGGTTATCGGCAATGCTATTCAAAGAATCCGCAGAGATTTTCCTTGATTTAACAATATTATCAAGCATTGTTTTCCAAAGCGTAGAGGAAAGGAGGGTCATTTGTTCACGGTTAGCTTCACTCATTTTATCAAATAAATAAGGTTCCACAGCACTTTTATATTTCCCGTGACGTATAACCTGCATTTCAACATCTAATTTATCTAACAATCCTTTATAAAACATAACCTGAAATGAAACACCTCTAAAATCAAGATTTCCTTTCATATTAAGGGCTACAGTATCTGCTACAGAAGCAAGATAATAGGCATTTTGTGAATAAATATCACTATAGGCATAAATAAATTTCCCGGATTCTTTAAATTTCAGCAAAGCATCCCGGATTTCTTTAACAGTAGCCGGTCTGGCCATAATATTTGAAACATTAAGATAAATTCCTTTGATTTTATCATCCTTTGCAGCAGTCTTTATGCAATTAAGAATATCATCAAGTCCGGTGTAGGTATTATAAGAATCTCCCAAATCAAGATTATCAAATGGAGAGGGAATACTTCTTTCAACAATTTCATTTTGCAGGGTAAGTTTAAGAATGCTATTTTCTTTAACGGGAGTTGCATCTTTAGATAAAGAAGCAACCATCACAATCATAAAAATAAAAGATAGGAAAGAAACAACCAAACTTGAAAAGAAAAAGCCGACCATGGTACCGAGTACAATTCGCCAAAATTTTCTGGCACCTGTTTCGGGTTTACGCGTAACAATAACATTTTCCTGATTCATAATAATTATAAATTAAATGGATAAAAATTTAAAGCACAATAATACAAAAAATATATTTATAAAAAAGTCATACAATAGTATTGTGAAAAATAAAAAAACTTTGACAACCCGAAAGTTATCAAAGTTTTCTGTTAGAATCAACTATTAAAATAGTGTTTATTTCAGTTTAGCAATGATAGCATCGGTCATTTGGATTGTTGAAGCAGCACCCTGACTGATAACTTCCTGACAGCCTCTTAGTTTCATCATATCATAGGTCCTCACTTTTCCTTCAGCAATAACGTCGGCAATAGCCTTTTCAATTTTCTTTGAGAGTTCATTCTCCCCGATATAGTCAAGCATCATACAAGCTGACAAAAACATAGCAATAGGATTGACAATAGGTGTTTTAAAATCGGCATATTTGGGAGCTGAGCCGTGAGTAGGTTCAAAAACAGCTACGCCACTTTCCCCGAACTGAGCTGAACTGGCAAATCCCAAACCTCCAACCAAGCCGGCAAATCCGTCGGAAAGAATATCTCCAAACATATTACTTGCCACCACCACATTGTAGGTTTCAGGGTTTTTAGTCAGCCACATCATTTGGGCGTCAATATTGGTGTCCCAAACAGCTATTCCTGGATAGTCTTTTTTGGCAATTTCCTGAGCCAGTTTAAGCATCATGCCCGAAGTTTCGCGGATTACATTCGGTTTTTCACAAACAGTAATTCCATTATAGCCTTTTTCCTTAGCATACTCAAAAGCGGCACGTAATATTCTTTCGGTATATTTTTTGGTTAAAATACGAGTAGAGATAAAAACTTCATTTCTTGGCTGCGTTCCAAAATTGGAAGCAAACTTCTTATGAGTCATCATGGCATCCCATACGATATCAGGTGCATTACTCCATTCTACGCCACCATAAAGTCCTTCAGTATTTTGTCTGAAAATCATGCAATCAACAGCCGGTTCTTCAAAACCACCGTCAGCAGTACGACGGATAAAGTTTAATGGATTTCCTTTGAAAGTTTTGCATGGTCGTTTGCAAATATCCATTTTGAATTTCTGACGCATAGTCACAATAGGACTAAAATAAGTAAGTCCTTTGT
Organism: Bacteroidota bacterium; assembly: GCA_019135895.1. Classification (GTDB taxonomy): domain Bacteria; phylum Bacteroidota; class Bacteroidia; order Bacteroidales; family WCHB1-69; genus JAGVVH01. The sequence goes on from JAGVVH010000498.1 coordinate 4,000, forward strand.
CCTGTAGCTCGGGAGCCAGTTCAGCAGCAGCTTTGTCTTTGGGCTTAGAAGTAATGGCACCAAACAGTCCCACTTTGTATTTTTCCAATAGCTCAATAGTTCTGTCAGGAAGGGGATTTCCCTCTTTGCACCAAAAATCCCAGCCAATATCGGCATGCACATAATCAGCATCAAAACCGGCAGCATTTAATAATCTGATACATTCATCAAGGACAATTTTACCTATCCCGTCACCGGGCATTGTCACAATAGTTCTTTTTGCCATAATAAAAATATTTATAAAGGTTTATTATTTCACAATACTTTTAAACTCATCACTTTTTCTAAATTTTTTGAATTCAGGGTCTTTAAGTGCTTTTGCTCCTAAAGCAGGTGATTTTTCAACAGCAGTTTTAAGGTTAGAATAAACCTGAGCTTCATTATTTGTTCTTGCAGCCAGAACAGCTTTTAAATAATATACTTTGGCATCTTTATTAGGAATACAATCCAGCGTGGTTTTAGCGGCAGTATAGTCTTTGCTAACCAATTGGACCAAAGCAGTGTTGTAATCACAATGTTTGTCGTTCATCATTGATTTTGCAGCAGCGTAATCGCCTTCCAAAATCTTAAACATACCAAGATTATAATCTTGATTTACAGGAAAAAGAGTAGCTTTTGCGGATTCCTGAAATTTTGTTTTTGCAGCAGTAAGGTCACCTTTATAGAAATTGGCAATAGCAAGGTTATTCAGTATAATTCCATTACTTGGGGAAATAGCATTTGCTTTATTTAAATCGTCAATAGCTTCTGTCAGATAGTTATCATGATTTGATGAAATATAATTATTGATGCTAAGGATTGCAGAATTATTAAAGGCTCTCCAATCATTTTGAACTGATTCATCAGCGATAATAGCACTATAGATGGCCTCTTTTTTATTGACATCATCAGTTAAAGAAGCAGCATATAATCTCTCATTAAGCGAAAGAGTATCCGGATTTGCGTTAATTAAACGGGCAATTTGCTCATCGTTAAAATTATTCTTATTGAAAACCATTGAAATTTCAGCACGTCTCAGTGGAGGCAGAATAGCCTCTTTAATTTCGGTATAGATATCTGTCATTTCTCTGATTTTCTGTTCTCTCATATCATTGTTTGGTTGTGAGCGGACAATATTCAATATTTTGCTTTTTTCAGCAATATTTGATTTTTCAACAGCAACTTCAAAGCCGTCCCAATCTTCACCTTTGGTATTATTTTCAAAAACGAGTTCAGGTTTTACCAAATCTTTCATTTTGATTTTATTTTTCTTGGCGTAATCTTTCAAGTATTTGTCAAATTCTTTGGCAAACCATTTCTTTCCCTGTTCAAAACGTTTTTCAGATAAACCCTGATTATTGGATTCTTCACCTTCCGGGGAAGCCCAGCCTGAAATAATCACTTTGTCAATAGTACGTCCTTCAAATAATGAAGCAACAAAATCTTTAATAGCCTGTTTAGAAGCAGCATCCTTATTAAGTTTTAAATTCCAATTCATATCAGATTTGTTAACTTCAAAATAGATAATAGCACTGATAGTAGTGAATTCAGGTTTGTAGTTATGAGGGGCATAGAGAAGACGAGTAGCATTACCCGTTTTTGCATCAGACTCAAGATCAGTAAGCTCAGGATCAATTTTAATTAAAGAAGAAGTGTTTGAGATTCCTTCGCCAATATTTCTTTCATCAAAAGTAAAAGATTTTTTTCCGAGCTTAACGGTTGAGATAGCATTAATGGTTGCATTTTCATAAGCCTCAGCATAGTCAAAAGAACCGGTTTTAGAAAAAGAACCTCCATTTTTGTATGGTATTTTAATTCCGGAAACTTTTGATTTTTCTCCCACAAGGGTAATTGTTTCCTTTTTTTCATTTACAATTGTTCCATTTTGATCATACATTAAAACGGGAACTTCAATTTCCATAGTAGCTTTCTTTTTCATATATTTTGCAGGGATATTTCCCTTAACAGTATAGTCAACTTTACCACCTTTATTTTCCAAATCTTGATTTTCAAGTTTAATACTAACATCGGGATACGTTTTAATCATTTTGCTGATTCCGCAACCGGCAAAAACAAGAGCTAATAAGCTCATTACCAGTAATAATTTGTAATTTTTCATAGAATATTTTTTATAAGTTTGTTTTATTTTTTAAGGCTGCAAATATACAATATTTTTTTGCAATATATTGATTAATATTAATATGTAAATTAATGATAGTAAATATTATAAATCAGAATTGAATGGAAAAAGAAAAAAAGGCGATATTTTTTTTACTTTGGCAATCCTTTATAAATGGCATCATGAACCGTAAGTCTGATTTTACTTTTTGCCAGTTTATTAGGTTCTGCATTAGGATAAACTCTGTTTGAAAGAAATATATAAATCAGTCTTGAGTCAGGGTCACACCACACAACAGTCCCCGTAAATCCCTGATGACCAAAAGTCTTCATTCCGGCAGCTGAAGGCAACACAGGGCTTTTCTTGTCATAAGACGGGGTATCAAAACCAAGAGCCCTTCTTTTGCATCCGTGTAAAATATACGTTGATGTAAAAAGAGAGACTGTTTCTTTAGAAAAATATTGTTTTCCATTATAAACACCTTTATCCATCAACATTTGAAAAATAACGGCCAAATCATGGGCATTGGAAAAGAGGCCGGCATTTCCTGAGACACCTCCAAAAAGCGCCGCTGTTTGGTCGTGAACATATCCCTTCAATACCTGCTTTCTGAATTCTTTATCATTTTCTGTCGGAGCAATTCGAGCTGCAGGAATAGTATGTCGGAGAGGGTTAAAGCAAGTATTTTTTAATCCCATTGGTTTATAAAACTGTTCGTTAAGATATTGATCAAGAGGCATCCCGGTGATTTTTTCCACCATATCTTTCAACAAAACAAAGCCTAAATCACTATATTCGTATTCCTTTGAACCTAATTTACAAGCTGCAATTTTTTCTCGCACTTCATCAGGATAGCTTTCATGAAGATAGACATTTTCGGCAATTTCAATATTGAAGAGAGGAGTTTTGACTTTGCTTAAAACATCGTTATCCCATTTTCCATCAGGAGCTATTGATTTATAAAATGGGATGAAAGCGGGCAATCCCGAAGTATGCGTCAACAACTCGACCAAAGTCAGATTAACTTTATTACTTCCCTTCAAATAGGGAAGGTATTTCCCAATTTTATCATCCAGCTTGATTTTTCCCTCATCATAAAGTTTCATCACAGCCAATGTTGTAGCAGCAGATTTTGTTACAGAGGCAATATCATAGAGGACATCAGCATCAATTGGGGACTTTTGCTCATAAGTTTGAAAACCATAAGATTTGGAAAAGACGGTTTTATTATCTTTAACAGCAATAATTTGGCAGCCGGGAAATACCTGATCATCTATTCCTTTTTGAACAATAGAATCAATTTGTCTATTGGTTTTTTCAGGTAAAACCGAGAAATTCCCGGAAGGGGTTTCAAGCATAACATTCAGCATATTAATACCATCTCCGGCTCTATAAGATTTTACGGAAACAGGAAGATGCCCTCCAAAAGAAGCATCTCCGAAAATCGCATTCAATGCAGAATTTACTGCTGTAGGAGTAGGCTGATATCCGATAATGATTGACTTGTATTTACTCAAACTTCCAAATCGGGCAAGTGAATAAGGATTGCCGAAAATGGACACAATAACCTTAGAATAGGGTTCAAGCTGTTTCATCAACGAAGAGGTGGTTCCGTTTTTGATAGAACGGTCAGTTTGGACAAACCCAATTCCACGTTTTTTGCACATCTCTTTCAACTGGGAAGAATCTGAAATTCCACCGATACATAATAAAGCAATATGTACGCTGTCAGCATCATCAAGAGGGAGAATATCATTTTCATTTTTAAGCAAAGTCAATGCTTTGGCTTCTATTTGTCCGATAATATTTTTAGCATTATCGGTATTCATTTTCATGAATAGATCTTCGGTTGGAATTTCAGTAAAATTGGTAAGACCTTTAGATTCCTTGAATTTCAATATTTTCAAACATTTTTCATCTATCAATTCTTCCGGGATTCTACCATTTTCTACCGCTTTTTTAATAGCCGGAATGACAACACTAAGGTCATTTGGGAGCAATAGGATATCTATACCGGCAAGCAGTGCTCTGATTTCAGCTTCACCGCCGCCATTATAACTATTTCGCAGTCCACCCATATCCATTGCATCTGTTATGACTATCCCGTCAAATGCCATATCTTTCTTCAGGGTCATAGTAATAGTTTGAAATGACAAGGTTGAAATAGAATTTCTTTCAGAATCAAGAGATGGGATATTGAGATGTGAAATCATTACCATATCTATACCTTCGTTGATAATCTTTCTAAAGGGATAGAATTCCATGTTTTCAAGTTCCTCGCGAGATTTTCTTATAACAGGTAAAGAGGCATGAGAGTCGGTTCCGGTATCTCCGTGACCGGGAAAGTGTTTAGCGCAGCCACTGATTCCGTTTTCCTGTAAACCCTTCATATATAAAATTGCTCTATCTGCGACCGGTTCGCGGGTTTCTCCAAAGGAACGGCTATTGATAACGGGGTTATTCGGATTATTATTTACATCGACAACCGGAGCAAAATTTATATTTACACCCAAAGTCTTGCACTGCTGTGCAATTTCCTTTGCCATATCATAGATAAGATAGGTGTTTTGTTCGTCCAGAGCCCCCAACGTCATTTGACGGGGAAAAGAGATACAGCTATCAAGTCTCATAGCCGGACCCCATTCACCATCAATAGAAACAAGCAATGGAACATTGCACACTTTCTGGATACGATTGGTAAGAGAAATCTGTCTATAAGGCCCTCCCTGAAAAAAACAAACTCCTCCCGGTTGGTACTTCTGAATCAAGGCTACCATATTATCCTGGTACTCCTGACCGTAATTTGAATGAATACGAATCATCATCAATTGCGCAATCTTTTCTTCCAGCGACATCTTTTTCATCTGAATCTCTGCCCAATTGTGCTCTCTTTTAAGGGCTGCAATTACCTTAGTGGAAATAGGCCTATGAACATCTTTATTGAAATCCAAAAAAGAGATCAATGAAAAACCAATTGAATTAGAAATTATTAATGCTAACAGGATAATGATTTTCTTCATTGTCAAAAGAGTTGATGATGTCTAATAAAGTTTAAGGTCTAAAGGATAGAGGGTAAATCTAAACTTTAAACCTTAAACGGGCTCACTATGATTTTAGTCTATGATATTCATACCTTTCATCAGATGACCTGCGTCAGCAAATTTGTCAATAACAAAAAGGACATAGCGAATATCAACATTGATACATCTCTGAAGGTCTTTATTAAAAACGATGTCGCTGCTAAGGGCTTCCCAGTTGCCGTCGAAAGCAATTCCGATAAGTTCACCGTTGGCATTAAGAACGGGGCTACCGGAATTTCCTCCGGTGATATCATTATTGGATAAGAAGCAAACCGGTAAACTTCCGTTTTTCCCGTATCTTCCGAAATCCTTAGCCAGGATTAATTCTTTAAGTTTAACAGGAACATCAAATTCAGGATCTCCGGGTACTTCTTTTTCCAAAATGCCTTTTTCAGTAGTAAAATACTGGTAATGGACACCATCAACAGGATAATAATCCAAAATCTGTCCGTAAGTCATTCTCATGGTAAAGTTTGCATCTGGATACATAGGGTGGTTATTTTCCATCTCTTTGATAGCAGCCAAATAGGTACGACGCGGAGTTTCCAGTTTGGTATCAATATTATAGTAAGCATTTTGATATTTCATAATGTTTTCAAAAACTGCATAAAAATATCTAATTAAAGGGTCATTTTCATATACTTTGAGAGATGGTTTTCTAAGAAATTTTTCAAAATTTTCTACTGAACCGAAAATAGACTTACTAATAATATTTTGAGAATAGGCTTTTAAATCTCCTTTATATTCTTTTTCAACATAGGTAAAAATATCGGGTTGATTTTCAACAGGGAGTGTTTTTGAAAGAATCAGAGTAGCTTCAATAATTTTAGCTTCAGTAGCAGGGTCTGTTCCTTCCATTAGTTTTTTATAATTTGTCAAAAGAGTATTAATCTTTTCTTCAGTGAATTTTTTTTCATCTTTATTTGGTTGAACACCTTTAATTCTGTATGGCAAAATCAAAGTTTTGGAAGTAATAAGAGAGATATTAGCATACCAAAAGCACTTCATTGAAATCGGGTCCAGCTCTTTACACACTTTTTCAATATTGCCAAGAGCTTTGCCATATTGCTGAATTCTCAAGGTATCCTGATTAATCCAATTAGTCAAAGCTGTTTCCTGTTGAATTTTTTTGTCAGCAACTTTTAATTTAATAAGGCTGGCGGTTTCACCCTGTTTATTTTTCCAGCTATTGGAGAGACTTGCATAGTGGTCAGCATATCCGATACGAATTTTATCACTACTATTCATAGCATTTTTAATAACGGGTAAAATAGCATCACAGGCTGCAACGAAAGCCGGATTATCTATATTAACAACATTATTAATTTCAAAAGAAGTCATAAAACGATTAGTAGAACCGGGATAACCCCAAACCATTGAATAATCTCCTTTTTCAAAACCTTTGAGGCTAATAGGCAAATAATACTTTGGTTTTAAAGGAATATTCTCAGGAGCATAATTTGCCGGAGAGCCGTCGGGAGCAGTATAAATTCTAAACATCGAGAAGTCACCGGTATGTCTAGGCCACATCCAATTATCGGTATCGCCGCCAAATTTACCGATGCCACTTGGGGGAGCACCTACCAATCGAACATCTTTATAAGTAATGTAAATAAACATGTAGTATTCATTTCCTTCATAGAAGGGCTTAATTACAACAGTATATTTTCCATTTTCAGAATTGGCTTTTTGAAGTTTTTTTATTTGATTTTCAATAAATTTTTCTCTTTCAGCTTTTTTAATTCCGGGAGTAAGACTATCAAGAATAACATGGGTAACATCTTCCATACGAATCAAAAAAGTAGCGGTAAGACCTTCGTTAGGAAGTTCTTCGCTATAGTTTTTGGCCCAGAACCCGTTTTTCAGATAATCATTTTCTTCTGTAGAGTGGTCTGCGATAGAAGAAAAGCCGCAATGATGATTAGTCAGCATCAGTCCGTCATTTGAAATTATTTCACCGGTACAGAAAGTTCCCATTTGAACAATAGCATCTTTAAGAGAAGAATTATTCACGTCATACATCTGTTCCGGGGTCATTCTCAGACCCAGCTTTTGCATATCGGCGTAATTATAATCTTTAATAAACATAGGGAGCCACATTCCCTCATCGGGTGGATTAGTAGCAAATAGAGGAACAAAAAGGATGCTCCAGAAAACGATTAAGAATGTTTTTTTCATTTTTTACAGTTTTTAGGCTGCAAAAATAGGAAAAAAAGACGAAAATAAACAGATGATAAGCTGAAATTTATTTAATCAGGAACGGGAATTTATCGAAGTTTTTCAATGCGATACCGGTACCTCTTGCAACTGCTTTCAAAGGATCGTCAGCAACATGAACTTTCAGTTTTGTTTTTTTGGCAATACGTTTATCAAGTCCGCGGAGCAAAGAACCACCCCCGGCCATGTAAATTCCTGTTTTATAAATATCTGCAGATAATTCAGGCGGTGTGTTTTCAAGGGCATTGATAACAGCAGCTTCAATTTTAGATATGGAGCGGTCCAATGCTTGTGCAATTTCACGGTAGTTAACCTTAACCGAAATAGGAATACCCTGCAGCAAATCACGACCGAACACTTCATAATCTTCCGGGGGATTTTCAAGATCTTCGATAGCAGATCCCACATTTATTTTAATTTGTTCAGAAGTTGATTCTCCGATGGCAATATTATGTTTTTTACGCATATATTCCTGAATATCATAATTGAACTCATCTCCCGCAGTTTTGATAGACTTGCTGGTTACGATACCTCCCAGAGCAATAACAGCAATTTCGCTTGTTCCACCCCCAATATCAATAATTAGATTTCCATTGGCATCCAACACATCAATTCCAATTCCGATAGCAGCGGCCATGGGTTCATGAATCATTCTGACTGCCTTTGCACCGGCCTGTTCAGCAGAATCCCTGACAGCTCTTTCCTCAACTTCGGTAATTCCGGAAGGAATGCAAATAACCATTTTTAATGCAGGGGGAAAGATATAACCCTTAGTACCCGTCATTTTAATTAATTCACGCAACATCATTTCCGTTGATTGGAAATCTGCTATAACACCGTCTTTCAATGGACGGATTGTACGTATATTGTCATGCACTTTACCATGCATCATCAATGCTCTCTTACCAACAGCCATAAAAGCACCGGTTGTTCTGTCAATCGCAATAATGGAAGGTTCATCAACTACCACTTTATCATTATGAAGAATCACAGTATTCGCTGTTCCTAAGTCAATTGCTATTTCTTTTGTAAAAATTGAAAAAAGCCCCATTTGTCAAAAATTAAAGTCTGCAAAGATATAAAATATTTGTTTTTCATACGTTTGATTTTCTATTTTGTTTCAGTAGGCAATGCTTTTTGTCGGAGTACGAAAACAGAAGAGGATTTAATTTGCATTATCCGAGTTATAGCGGAAAGTACAACAGAGAAATCGGAACCCTTCCCAAAAATAGTATAATTAAAATTGAGCAAATGAAAATCTAACCAGCTTTAAAAATAAATTTCACTACTTTTGCAAAAAAAATCAGCATGTTCAAACATTGGGTTATATTACTTTTTATTCTTTCTATTTTGATACCATTAGATGCCCAAGAAATGAATGTAAAATTCGACATTGAAACGGGCATTGAAGAGGTTGAAGAGGCGCACCTTGCGGCCTGGCAAAAAGTGGGCAAAGTTGAAGGATACCGTATTCAGATACTTGCCGTTGCCGGTACCAACTCCAAAAAAAATGCACAAAAAGTATTAGACGAATTTTCGCTTCTTTTTCCCGAAATTGCAGTATATCTTACCTATTCAGAACCCAACTTCAGAGTTCGGGCAGGTAATTTCAGGACCAGATTAGATGCTATGAGCGTGTTAGGTAGTATCCGACAACTATATCCCGGGGCATTTATAGTAAAAGATAAAATTTTTTATACTGAATTATAACCTCCGGCAAATTGTTTTTTTGTATTTTTGTGCGAAAATAAAATTTCAATCCCATGTCATTTATTGAAGATAGAGTTAAGTTAGACGGGTTAACGTTTGACGATGTTTTGTTAATACCTTCTTATTCGGATGTTTTGCCCAGGGAGGTAAATTTACAAACCCATTTTACCCAAAATATTATATTAAATATTCCTTTCATATCGGCTGCAATGGATACGGTAACGGAAGCCAAACTTGCCATTTCCATAGCAAGAGAGGGAGGAATTGGGGTAATTCACAAAAACATGACAATAGAAGAGCAAGCCGCGCAAGTCTCTTCCGTTAAGAGAGCTGAAAACGCTATGATTAACGCTCCGATAACTATTTTTCCCGACATGACAGTGGGAGATGCCATTCATCTTATGGGAGAGTATAAAATCGGAGGGATTCCCGTTATCAACGAGAACAATATTTTAATAGGTATTGTAACCAATCGGGATCTGCGATTTGAGAAAGACATGTTTAAGAAAATCAAAGAGGTGATGACTAAAGAAAATTTAATCACTACCACTAATGATACTGACCTTAATAAAGCCACCGACATTCTTCAAAATCACAAAATTGAGAAATTGCCCGTTGTGGACGATGAGGGTCATTTAATTGGTTTGATCACATACAAGGATATCACAAAAGCAAAAGACAAGCCCAATGCCTGTAAAGATGAACGTGGGCGTTTGAGGGTAGCTGCCGGTGTGGGTTTTTGTGACGACACTATGGAAAGGATTGCCTCTTTAGTTGGAGCCGGGGTTGATGCAATTGTATTGGATTCTGCGCACGGACATTCCAAAAATGTGATTGATATTTTAAAGTACATTAAGCGTATTTATCCAAATCTTCAGGTTGTTGTGGGAAATGTAGCTACTGCCGAAGGGGCACTTTGTCTTGTTAAAGCAGGGGCTGATGGAATAAAAGTGGGAATTGGACCGGGGTCAATCTGCACGACTCGTGTTGTTGCCGGAGTGGGAGTGCCTCAGTTAAGCGCCGTTTATCAGGTTTACAAAGCCCTTAAATCAAATAATATTCCGATCATTGCAGATGGTGGTATCCGATATTCGGGAGATATTGTAAAAGCATTGGCAGCCGGCGCAAATTCAGTAATGCTTGGAGGTTTACTGGCAGGCGTGGAAGAATCTCCCGGGGAAACCATTCTTTTTAATGGAAGAAAATATAAGTCATATCGGGGCATGGGCTCGCTGGAAGCCATGCAAAAAGGCTCTAAAGACCGATACATGCAATCTGAAGTAAGCGATATAAAGAAATTGGTGCCGGAAGGAATTACCGGCAGGGTCCCTTTTAAGGGCGATTTATATGAAGTTATCTATCAGATGGCCGGTGGCCTTAGGGCAGGGATGGGATATTGCGGAGCTTCTACCATCAATGATTTACATAAAGCCGGATTTTGCAGGATTACCAGTGCAGGTGTTATTGAAAGTCATCCCCATGATGTTACCATCACCAGTGAGTCTCCGAACTACAGTTCCGGAATGTAACAAAAATTTTTATGGATCGTTTTCAGTTACAATTATAGTATATTTGTAATTATTAAATTATTGTGCCATGAAACGATTTATACTATTCATTCCCATATTATTATTATCATTCGCCAATGCACAAAACTGTATCGATGCTGTCATCATTAACCTGAATGACAATGGCAATAAAGTAAGTGATACTATTATATGCAAAATACTATCTTCAGATGAGACCAGCTATCTCATTGATAATGGGCTGTCCATTACTTCCATTTCAAAGAGCAATGTCATTGACACCCTCGTCTGTTTTAGAGAAATGAATATTTATGAAACCTATAAATATAAAGGAATTGACAATGTTACTAAAGAATATTTTGCAAATTCCTACACTGCAGGTAATGCTTTAAGAAAAGCAGCATTCAGGACTTATCTTGCTACCGGCCTCGGAATCCTTGGAGGAGGTTCCATAATTTTAGGATTGACTGCTTTAAATGACCAGAAAATAAAACCTTACTTTATTATAGGGGGATCACTGATTACGGTAACTTCACTTTTCTTTGTGGTTACTGCGTGGAACCAAATTTATAAAGCCGGAAAGTTGCTTGATTTAAATGAAAAAGCATCACTTTACCTTAATCCCACTCCCGAGGGAAACCTTGGATTTACTATTAGATTTTAATTTATGAAAAATTATGCACTTGTAACAGGAGGCAGCTCAGGAATTGGTTATGCTTATGCTTCCAGACTGGCTTCAGAAGGGTACAATATTATTATTGTCAGCAACCGCGAAGATTTAAACCTATTATCAACTGAACAGATTAAGAAAAAATATCCTGTTGACGTCTTTTATCTCACTAAAGATTTAACAGAGCTTCAATCAGCTCAGGAAATATTTGATTTTTGTCAAAACAACGGATACGATGTTGAGGTTTTGGTCAACAACGCCGGCATGTTTTATTTCAGCTCATTAGTTAATATGCCCGTAGATATCAATGCAAAAACCACTCTATTGCATGTATATACGCCAACCTTATTATGTTCTTTGTTTGGCAATGAGATGAAAAAAAGGAATAAAGGCTTTATTTTGAATGCCTCTTCCATTTGCGCATGGATTCCATATCCAACAGTCTCCATATATGGACCATCGAAACGATACATAAAAGATCTTAGCAATTCCCTTTATTTTGAATTAAGAGAATTTGGGGTCAAAGTATGTGCTGTATGTCCGGGTGCCGTAGATACCGACTTGTATAATCTGAGTCCTAAACTCAGGCAAAAACTCTTAAAATGGGGGGTAATGCATTCGGCAGACTTTGTAGCCAAAAAAGGAATCAACGCTCTTTTTTCCGGAAAATCAAAATGTGTTCCGGAAAAGATCAACTATCTTTTTATTTTTTTGGTGAAGATAACACCCGATTTTATCATCAAGCTGATTGTAAAAAAATACAAAACCAGACTCAATCTTTAAAGAAGTAAATACTATTTCTTTTCAGGTTGAGGAGGCTCAATGTATTGAGGAATCTTATCTTTCTTTATAATAGAATAAACCAGCAAAGCAATTCCAACCAGAACAAACGGGATGCTCAGCCACTGACCGATATTTAATGTCATGGCATATTCTCTATCCACTTGCACTTCCTTGAAAAATTCAATGATAAAACGAGCGGTGAAGACCACAATCAATAATATTCCGGTAGCTCTTCCGGGAGGAACTTTCCCTTTGGCAATTTTAAAGTAGTAGAACATAAGTCCGAGGAAAGTGAGAAAATAGACAAAAGATTCATAGAGTTGGGAGGGGTGGCGATAGGTTCCGGCAACCCCTGGTCCACCTTGAGTAAAATCAAAAGCCCAACTAACATTGGTAATACTTCCCACAATTTCATGATTCATCAGATTGCCCAATCTAACAAAGGCAGCCGCAATTAGAACCACGATCGACAACCTATCAAGAAGCCATAAAACATTCATTTTATGTTTTTTAGAAAAATAGAGGATAAATAAAATGATGGCTATTACCCCTCCATGGCTTGCCAATCCCTGAAATCCAATAAATTTCCAGTTTTCATCAAAAGGCAAAAAGACCAAAAGCGGAGCCTTAATAAAATACTCGGGTTCATAAAAGAGAAAATGCCCGATTCGCAATCCTACAACTGTCCATACTATTGTCCATATTGAAAGTTTGTCAAGCATGGTTTGAGAAATTTTCTCAGACTTAAAAATTTGCTGCAATGCCAAATAAGCCAGAAAAAAACCTGTAGCGAGCAGAATTCCATACCAGCGTACTTGAAGGGAGCCGACAGAGAAGGCAATAGGGTCTGCATTCCAGGTAATAAAAGCAAGAATATCTTTCATATTATTATACAATTTTTGAGGGCAAAAATAGTAAAACCATTCTTTCAAAATCACTTTCTCTCATAATTTCCTTTTTTTTACTACTTTTGTCCTCTATAATTTTTAAATCCCACTTCTATGAATCCAATGTTTCCTTCTTCGGTATATCAATCCAGAAGAGACAAATTAAAACAACAGATTAAGTCAGGAGTTGCCATTTTTTTGGGCAACGGAGAGGCTTCTATGAATTATCCTTCCAACACTTACCGATATCGACAAGACAGTAATTTCATTTATTTTTTCGGAATTTGGGCACCTGATATGGCGGCAATAATAGATTTTGATGAAAATCGTGAGATTATTTTTGGTAATGATTTTGAGATTGATGACATTATTTGGATGGGAAATCAACCTACCATAAAATCACTGGCAGAACGTGCAGGGATTAATGAAACCATGCCTTTTGGCACTTTGGCGGATTTTATCAGTTGCTCAAAACAAAATGGTCGCCCCATACATTTTACACCCCCATACAGAGATGACAATAAAATTAAGTTATCAAATTTAACCGGGATCCATCTGAATGAAATCAGAAACTCTGCATCTGTTGAGCTCATTAAAGCGATAGTCAACTTGCGCTCAGTAAAGGAAGATGTGGAAATAACCGAAATGGAACAAGCCTGTGAAATTGGAGTAGAGATGCATAAAGCAGTCATGCGGCGTTGTATTGCCGGTGTTCCCGAACTTGAATTGGCAGGATTGGCTGAAGGCATTTCTCTGTCAAAAGGAAATGGCGTTTCTTTTCCCGTTATTCTTTCGCAGCATGGAGAAACCCTTCATAATCATCAACACAATGAGATTCTTAAGGAAGGGAAGATGTTGCTGATGGATGCCGGCGCTGAAGGGATTATGGGTTATTCTTCAGATTATACCCGGACATTACCTGTTGGAGGAGTGTTTACAAACATGCAAAAAGAAATATACGAAATTGTACTTAAAGCAAATAAAGAAGCTATAAATGCAGCACATAAAGGAGTTTATAATAAGGAACTTCATACTTTAGCCGCAGAAATTATCACTACCGGCTTGCATGACTTGGGGCTGATGAAAGGAGATGTTAAGGAAGCAGTTCAGCAAGGTGCTCATGCGCTCTTTTTCCCTCATGGCCTAGGACATCAACTGGGCCTTGACGTTCATGATATGGAAGACTTAGGGGAAAATTATGTTGGATACGATGATACTGTTCAAAGGAGTAAACTTTTCGGATGGGGTTCTTTGCGAATGGCCAGAGAGTTGAAACCCGGTTTCGTTGTAACCATTGAACCCGGCATTTATTTTATTCCTCAACTTATTGATATTTGGAAACAGGAAAATAAATTTTCACAGTTTATCAATTACAGTAAAGTGGAAGAATACAAAAACTTTGGAGGTATTCGCATTGAGGATGATCTATTAATCACAGAGAACGGGCATAAAGTATTGGGTCCTCCACTTCCCAAAGAAGTCTCGGAATTAGCAGCCATTATTGGTAAATAAGGTAGCTGACATATATTTTTTCTTTTAAACTAACTAATTAAAAAAATTACAATTATGGCTTGTTTCATAGTACCAGCAACTGCAGCAATAGTTACAACCAGCATGAGGAAAAAGATTCCTCATAAGTATCACATAGAGTGGCTAAATTCCATGCTTTGGGGTGGCGTTGTTATGCTGGCAGTTGAACATTACACTCATGGCGAGATTTTACCATTTCCGCCATTCTTAACGGCAATGCAAAACCCGGCTGATATTTCCATGATATTAAAGGAATTAGCAACCATTGGCGGAGCAATGACTGTTGCGATTTTTGCTGTTTGGACAGTAATGGTTTTAATTGCTAACACGGTGACAAAAATGCGCCAAAAAAAATCCATAGCTTTAACAACCTAAACTTATGTGGCTAATTACAACGCCGGTTTTCGCTCTTATAGCAACTTTACTTTGGTATATTCTAAAAAAGAAATACAAACTTGGCTTTCTAAGTTTAATGCTTTGGGGCGCTACAATAATGATACTAGTTGACCATCTCTTGGGCTATGACGGTGGGCAATTTCTGGAATTTGAAACCGATGGCATAGTTACAAACGGGACATTGTTAGGCATATTAATGCTAATTCCAGTTTTTGTTATATGGCTTGGAGCGCTTTTCATTCCAAAGTTCCAAAATCACCAAAAATGAGCTAAAGAAAAAAAGATACATCAGCTAATACGTTTTAAGCGTAATGGATTGCTCGCTTGCGTGATTGACTATGTCAAATTATATAGCGCCGCTTCAGGTGAGACTACACCTAAAACGGTAACAGTGACAGATTAAATGCTGTCACTTTTTTTTGTCCATTTCATTTAGGGCAAATGCATAAGCACCTAAGGCAACAGCATTGCTTGCTCCAATTTTTGAATAGGTAACTCCGATTCTCTTTTCAGGATCATAGGCAACACTTTTATCAGTGCCATAGATATTTATTTTTCGGGAATCTCCTTTTGCAAATAAGAAAAAATCCTCCGGATTATCCAAGTCATACACATTAAATTGCAATCTGTTAAGAGTATCTCCATTTAAGGTGTTTATGGTACTTCTTAAAACTTTTAAGACAGAAGGCATAATATATTTGTGTGCAGCTATTAATCCTCCCCCGATAACAACAATTCCGTCTATCAAGGTTACAGCAGTGCCAATCGCTTCTCCAGCTATTTCGCCCAATTCTTCAAATGCCCGACAAGCAGCAACAGAATCTCCTTCTTTTTTTCCTTCAGCAACTAAAAAAATATCGTATGGTTCCAGCTGATGAGAAGCAACTCCGGAATATTCCCCATATAATCTTTTAACAGCACGAACCGAAACTCCCTCTTCAACAATAATATCATGATGTTTTGAATGGGGAAGGCAAAATATTTCAGAGCATGAGTTATCACCGATATGCATATTTCCGTTAACAGTAAATCCAAATCCGAAGCCTGTTCCAAGAGTAAAACCCACAAGATTTTTATACAGCTTGCTACTTCCCGATTGCAGCAATTTTTCATTAATATGGGGAAGTACTCCAGCTAATGCTTCTCCATAGACAAAAAGGTCGGCATCATTATTGATAAAGACCGGAATTCCAAATTTATATTCCAAATAGGGGCCAAGAGCTACTCCGTTTCGAAATGAGGGAAAATTTGGAAGATAACCTCCTATTATGCCATTCGGATAATCAGCCGGGCCCGGGAATGCAAAACTAATTGCAGCCGGAGGGCAATTTAACTGACTACTTACTTCAGTGAATCCTTCAACTAACGTTTCTAAGCAACGTTCCAGATTGTCCGAATTAGAAGGTTTGGTGATTGGATTTATAATAGATTTGTTTCCGGAGATTGCATTGAAAACAAAATTTGTTCCTCCGGCATCCAGTGTAATTACAACTCTTTTATCATCATTATACATATAACTTGTTTTTATAAAACAAAAATAATAAAATGAGCATTGATCATGAATAAAAATAGAAATTTTAAATTTAAATTGATATTTTCATATTTTTGCTCTATAATAATTAATAAAGAATAGTATATGAAAAACAAAGGCAATCTGATTGTTTTATTACCGCTTTTTTTCAGTTTTTTTGTTATGGGTTTTGTTGATGTAGTTGGTATATCAACGAGTTATGTAAAGGCTCAGTTTAATCTTTCAGAGCAGGTTTCAGGTTTTTTACCCTCTATGGTTTTTTTATGGTTTCTTTTGTTAGGTATTCCAACCGGCTCGTTGATGAATAAAATAGGAAGAAAAAATACTGTTTTGTTGAGCATGGTGATTACTTTTGTCGGAATGATTTTGCCGTTTTTTACCTTAAATAACTTAAACATTTATGTTTGCTATATAGCGTTTGCCTTGCTTGGGATTGGAAATGCCATTCTTCAGGTTTCATTGAATCCTTTATTATCAAATATTGTCAAGGGAAATTCACTTACAAGTGCTTTAACTGGAGGACAAGTAGTAAAAGCAATATCTTCATTTTGCGGTCCCTTTATTGCGCTCTTTGCCGCTACGTTTTTAGATAATTGGCTATATCTATTTCCTATTTTTGGGGGAATTACGCTAATTTCACTTTTTTGGCTTTTCTTAACTCCTATTGAAAAAGAGCAGCCAAGCAGTTCTACTTCTTTGAAAGAAGCCTTTGCTCTATTAGGAAATAAAAAGATTTTGCTCCTCTTTTTAGGAATTGTTGCTGTTGTGGGTATTGATGTTGGCATGAATACTGTTTCCGGAAAATTAATAATAGAATTTTTAGGACTTGACCCTTTATCTAAAGAATCGGTAGACCAAGTCAGTTATGTTCCTTCTCTCTATTTTGCCTGTCGTACAATTGGCGCATTTATCGGAACAGCATTATTGGTCAAAATAAATTCTATCAAGTACTTTAGAATACATATTTTAATAGCATTGGTAGCCTTAATATTTCTTTTCTTCTTACCATCACAACTGGGAATACTCATCTTGATTGGTTTGGTAGGGTATGCCTGTTCAACAATTTTTTCTATTATTTTTTCAGCATCTATACTATCAATGCCCGATAAAACAAATGAAATTTCCGGATTGATGGTTACCGGTATTGTTGGCGGGGCAATTCTTCCTCCTTTAATGTCATGGGGAACTTTGCTTACAAGTGGTCGTCAATTTGGAGCTCTCCTGGTTTTGCTTGTTGCAATTGTATATTTAATATTTCTTGCATTCCATTTAAAAAAGACTACTTAGGATCCCGCAAATATACCCTTATTCATTATCAATAAACCTTCTCAGATCAGCATAATAATTTTTTGAAATCTTCATTGTTTCATTTTGAATTACCAGAAGATTTTTGTCAATTTTATCAATCTTGTCGAGATTAATGATGCTAGAATTATTTATTCTCACAAAATTATCTTGTGGAAGTATATTTAAAAATTTTTTCAGAGAGGAATTGTGAAAATAGTTTTTTTTATTCGTCAAATATATTTTAGAATCACAACCTGCATTTTTAATGTACAATATTTCATCAAAATAGACTTTTACTGATGTTTTTTTATGTCTTAAAAAAATGAATTTTCGTTGAGGAACAATTCCTTTTCTACGAATGTAGGTCAAGTTAGATTCAGAAGCCACCAACAAATTTGATTTTACACAAAGAGAATTCATTAATTTGAATATTTTGCTAATTTTTTTACAGAAATACTCCATTGTCAAATGGTCCGAATAGATAACATCACTAAAACCACTATCCAATAGTTTTTGCGTAACGAGAACATCCGAAGATATTGCTATTAAAAAAGGAGCATTGTTAATTTGGCTAATCAAATCTATTGATTGCTCCCAATTTTCTTCAATTTCAATCACAAAGATATCCGGATTTCTTTGGTTAAACCTTTCAATTAGATCCACCCTATCTTTAAAATTATCTATAATTTCAATGGAATGGAATTGATTGAGACACTCGACGATAAGTTCATTGACTCTTTTGCTTTTAATAAATAGAACACTTGTTAATTTTTTCATAGAATATTTTTTATAATATCAATTAAAATGCCGCAAAAATATAATTTAATTTCAAATAAATAGCTTAATAATTTGTAAAAAATAACAATTATAGTAAAAACGCCTTAAAATGTTATTGTTAGTGCTTAAAAAAATATTATTTTGATAATAAAAAAATTTTTTAAACAAATGATATAATCAAAAATCTGATTCTCTTAACAAATAATTAAGCCATATTTTTTAGAATCATTCAAATAAATATTTAAAAAAAGAAATATTTTACTTCAAAAGCACTTCAATTAATCCGGTATATCTTTAAACAATGCCTGTGTGTCATCTTCGATTTCAAACTCGGGGAAATTGCGAGAAACAGTCATTGTATTACATTCTTTCTTTTCTTCTCGCCTGTTTCTCAGAATAGCAGGAGTTTCTGTCAAAAAGTTAAACTCGTCATTATTCTCATATCTGGGGTCATTAAAAGTACTTACCGGATTTGCCTGAGGAATATTAATGGTACCATTATTAATTGTAGAAGCTTTGGCTTCAAAATTAAATTTGTTATCAATATTATTTTCAGGTTTGTTTGATGGAAAATCAGAAATTGTATTTAAATTGTCATGTTGAGGTGTGAATATATTATCGGATTCAACAAAATTAAAAGGACTATTGGGATCCGGAATTTTATTCATATTATCAAAGAAATCTTCTGTATTATCTTGACTATTGTCAGGGATTGTATTTTCGTCAAGTTTTACAAATTGTTCATCAATAGCAAGATTTACTGTGTTTGTTTTTTCTTTAGTATTATAGTGAGTGATAATAACCGAAAGTTTTATTGAATTTCCTAGTGAATCATCCTTTGCGTGTCCCCAAATGACATCGGAATGTTGCGTTTTGAGATGTTCAAATTTTTCAGTAAGGGTATCCAATTCGGAGATTTTCAGAGGTTCAGCACTTCCGTAACTGATAAAAAATAAAAAGTTCTTTGCATTTGTTACCAAATCTTCATTAAGTAAAGGACAAGTAAGGACTTTATCCACAACTTCTTCCACACGATTTTCACCGCTAGCTTGAGCAAGACCAAGCATGGCGGGACCACTGTCTTTCATAATGGTTTCAATATCATTAAAATCAATATTCTGATCAGCATTGACAGTTATCAATTCTGCAATACATTGTACTGCATTTTTAAGAACATCATCTGCGTATCCGAAAGCAGCATCCAATGTTTCATCATTATAATATTTGATAATATTTTGATTTTTTACTACTATCAATGAGTCAACATATTTCTGCATTTCCTCAATTCCTTCACGAGCAAGTCGTGCGCGAGTTTCGCCTTCAAATTTAAAGGGGAAAGTCACCACACCAATAGTGAGGATACCCATATCTTTTGCAATTTGAGCAATTACGGGAGCTGCCCCGGTTCCTGTTCCTTTTCCCATTCCAGCAGTGATAAAAAGCATTTTGGTATCTTTTCCTATAAATTCAATAATTTTCTCACGGCTGTTAAGGGCGTATTCACGTGCAACATCGGGTTTAGCCCCGGCTCCCAGTCCTGAATCCCCCAAAACCAGCTTAGAAGGAACTTGATTAGATTCGAGAACTTGTCGATCTGTATTGCAAATCAGAAAATCCACCCCGATAATACCTTCACTGTACATATGTTTTACAGCATTTCCACCGCCACCGCCAACACCAATAACTTTGATAATGGAATTGTTTATTTTCTTTCCATAGTCGGGGGTAAATTCAATCTTTTCTCTCATAGTAATATTTTTTTCAATTATAAATTCGAATTATTAATTAAGCAATGGCAAACAATTAGGATGTTTTCTCTATGATACTTTCAAAAAATTTCTGAATAGATTTAAAGACTCCGTCCATAATTGGCTTTCCGCCATTTTCAGGATTTTTTCTGGTTTGTTTTACAGAAACAGGTTCTTCATTTATGCTATCGTTCACAGCAACAACATTATTATTCTCTTCAATTCCATATTTTAACAGTCCAAGAGAAGTGGCATACATAGGATGTCTCAGTTCTGAAGGCAAAGAATTCACATATCCAATTTCAGGAACTCCGATTCTTACCGGTTTTTGAAAAGTATATTGAGAAAGTTCCTTAATATGTTTCAAGGTTGCTCCGCCTCCGGTAAGGACTGCTCCTGCCAAAAGTTTAGATGAATATCCGGAGGCATCAATGGCTCTTTTAATTTCATTTATAATATCTTCCTGAACTCTGGCATTTATAATTTGAGCAAGCGAGGTTTCACTAATATTGACAGGTTGAATCCCGTTTATTTGGGGAATTGTAATGAAATTATTTTTGTTACTTTTTTGAACAATGCAGGTCCCGTAAGTTGTCTTTAATTTTTCGGCCATTTCTTCGGTAATATTACATACCTTTGAAATATCTTTAGTAATAATATTTCCCCCGATAGGAATAACTCTTGTAAACACAGGCTTTCCGTCAAGAAAAATAGCCAAGTCTGTAGTTCCGCCACCGATATCGATCAGAGCTACTCCCTGTTTTTTTTCTTCTTGGGTAAGACAAGACAAACCGGATGCTATCGGTTCTAAAATAATATTCATCACATCAAGGTCAGCTTCATTTACACAACGAATAATCTTTTTAATTTCAACTTCATTGCCGGTAATTATTTGAAAATAACCTTCTACCAACTCTCCCAGTTCGCCAACCGGTTCGGAGGTTTCTCTAAATCTGTCAATAATAAATTTCTGTGGAATTACACTTACAATTGTTTCCCCCGGATCAACGGATATGTGCTCCAGATCATCAACCATCTTATCAATCTCTTCTTGGCGGATAATCTCCTCCTTGCCATTTCTGCGGGCTATAGAATGTTTAAATTCCATACTTTTTATATGCCGACCGGCAACTCCGACAAATACGTTTTCAATTTGTTGATTTGCACGTTCAATGGCAATTCCTTTTGAGGAATTAATACCGTCAACCGTTTTGGTTATATTGTATATCAATCCATGTTGAACTCCGGTAGATTCGCCTTTTCCAAATCCTAAAACATCAATTTTGCCGTCTGAGTTTTTATATCCTATTATAGTCGCAATTTTAGTTGTCCCTATATCAAGTCCCACTACTATTTTCGGGCAAGCATCATTTGTAGATTTACTTTTCATAAATTGAAGATTAATAAATTATCTCTTTTTTGCAATTACTCTGTTTTTATATCTTACATCCAACAATGCATATTGATCCATCCCCACATAAGCCAATCCATTCTTATAGGTTTCTTTTAAATTAAAGAGTTTTTCTGCGGCATTTCTTTCGTCCCCGAAAAGAATAATATGCTTTCCTAATGTAGGAATTATCTCGATATTGTTTTGGTCATTTACATAAAGCTGACGAAATTGTGCAGCGTAAAATTCATTTTTTTCAATCAGTTTTGCAATTCTGAAAATAGAAGAAATCATCGATTTATCTCCTATGCGACGATTAGGCTTATATTGAGTTGTAATATTTCCGTTTGCAATAATCAAATTTTCCCTTACTTTAGCAGAGTAGGGTAAAAAATTGCCGTTTTCATCAAGATAATACTGTTCTCCCCTGAGAGGATAAACATGCAGTAATAATTTTTTCAGCGTTATGTCAATTACAGCACTTCTTTTTTGGAAATAAATTTTGTTGGTTTGAAGGATAAAAGGATTTTGAGCAATTGCAGCTGAAACCTCTCCAAAATCAATTTCTTTAAGTTTCTTTCCAATTACCTGAACCCCTGATTTTTTAATCATTGCAATAATGTCGGATTCAGTGACGCTAGGGGACTCTCCTTCATAATGAATAGTAACCTGAATGTTATCACATTCACGGGATTGCATTTTGACAATGGCTAATATAGCCACACCAATAATCCCAATGGTTAATATTATTACCAGAAAAGGTCTGAGCTTAGTCATTGTAGAAAATACTCTTATCGTTAGCATACAAAAATAAAAGATTTTTCATAAACATTATTTTTGAGATTGCTTAATAATAAACAATATAATGTTGATATTTTAATCCCTTAAAAGACTAATAGTTAAACAAAAACAAAATGAAATTGAGTCAAAAAAATAAAAGAAAATCGGTGATTTTTATAAATATTCAAAAATCATCGATGCCTAATCATTTTCACTTTGGATAAGGAATCACTATATCATCGCAGTATTCACAACGGTAGGACCGCTTTTCTTTATCTACAAGGTGAAAAACTTGATCGAAATAGGTTTCAATAGAAGTGACACAACGGGGATTTTTACAAATGATAATATTCTTAACAACTTTTGGGACTTCGAGTTTTACTTTTTGAGTAATTTTACCATCTTCAATTATATTGATGGTAATATGTGGATCTATCAATCCCAAAAAATCATAATCAATATCAATGGCATTGTTAATTTTTATGATATCCTTTTTACCCATTATCTTACTGAAAGCATTGTGAATCAGGGCAACAGTATATTCGGCTTTATCTAATTTGAGATAATTAAACAATTGGATTCCGTAACCGGCTTGGATATGGTCAATTACAATTCCTTTTTCAATACTGGTAATTTCTAACATGATTTGATTTTTAATAAATTCCTAAAAGTTTTAAAATTAACGCCATACGAACAAACATGCCATTTTTAGCCTGAACAAAATATTGAGCGCGGGGATCTGCATCAACATCGGTGCTTATTTCATTAACACGTGGAAGGGGATGTAAAATGTAAGTGTCCTGTTTGGCATATTTCATTTTATCTATATCCAAAATAAAGCGATCTTTCAAACGAATATAATCTTCTTCGTTGAAGAATCTTTCTTTTTGAACACGCGTCATGTATAAAAAGTCAAGTTCACCCATATAAGGTTCCATTTTTTCCACCTCTTCGAAAGGGATGCCTTTCTTTTTAATAACTTCTTCTCTGATATATTCCGGGACTCTTAATTCTTCAGGAGAAATAAGGACAAATTTCACCCCCTCATAATTGCTTAAGAACTTGATCAGGGAATGCACAGTTCTGCCAAATTTCAAATCTCCGCAAAAACCGTAAACTTTATTTTCAACATTTCCTTTCAGACATTCAATAGTTAATATGTCCGTCAGGGTTTGTGTTGGATGCTGATGCCCACCGTCACCGGCATTGATTAGCGGCATAGTAATATACTGATCTGCCACTCTTGGAGCTCCTTCTTTAGGATGTCTCATAACGGCAATGTCAGCATAGCATTCAATGGTACGAATAGTATCGGCAATACTTTCCCCTTTTGCCGTTGAACTGGAATTTGGTTCAGAAAAACCAATGATTTTTCCACCAAGTCGTAACATCGCAGCCTCAAAACTGAAACGAGTACGGGTGCTTGGTTCATAAAAAAGAGTTGCTAAGATTTTACCCTCACAACTCTTACTGTATTTTTCCGGATTCGAAATAATTTGGTGTGCCAAATCAAATATTTCGCGAAATTCCTCGCGTGTGAAATCCGAAGGATCGATTAAACTTCTACCTGCTAACAAAATAATTTCCTCCTTTGCTTTTTAAAGGTTATGTGACTGATTAAAATAAAATACATCTTGAAAAGTTTTGGCAAAAATACAAAAAATAATTTTTTTTTAGATTTAACACTTTCATTTTTTTGCTAATATATTGTCTGTCAGAATTATATTTTTTGGTTGCTGATATATATTGAAATCCGGAAATTTTTTTTGCTCATATTTAAGTCCCAAAATTGAAAGCAATAACTGAACTTTCTATAACTGAATTGGATACAAATGAATTAAGATTATTTCCTTACTTTATTGCGGTTGACTTATTGTAATTCCAAAACAATTTTTGAATCTCATCGGAAAAAAGGAGTGATTCTGAAATTGTGCCGTCGGGCAAAGAAAAAATAAAGAGCTCGTTTCCGGAAGAGGCTGCCACCTGAGAGGTTACTTCATTATAGTCAATATTCTTTACATTTTCCTTAGCCAGGACGACGCTAAAAGTACTAGGAGAATTTAAATCATAATACAAAACACCCTTGTCGGTTCCCAAAAGAAAAGTTTTTTCCGAAATTTTTTCTACAGCAAGAAGCACATAATTATCATTTGAAGCAATCACAGTTATTCCTGATAGGAAATAATACAAATTAGCAATTTGCAATCCCTCATCGGTATTATAAAAAAGGGTTATGTTATTCTCATCTCGGGGAAACCAGGCAACTAAATCATAGTCAAATATAATATTCTGAATCAGGTTCATACCTAAATTATAGACCGTGATTTTCTTTTGTTGCCCAATTCCTTTATGAGCTTCATATAAAAAAGTAATCCCGTTATAAACCAGCATTTTTTTAACTGTATAATTAGGTAAAGCAGGAAATAAAGTTGTTATAACTCCTGAATGATTATAAATGGTGAGATTGGAGTTATAGTCCCCCACATACAATTGGTGGTCAATGAGTTCAATTCCCTGAAACCACTCCTCTGAATTTTGGTTAAGCCGAGAGATGGTCCAATTAGCAGATTGTGTTTGAAGATTAATTGCCGACATATTGCCGTATGATTTGGGAAAAAGATATAACTGTTGATATAAATAGTCAATTCTTGCATCAAAAAAATCGATATCATATTGTGCCCAAAGCGAAGAAACAAAATTAGTGTCAACTTGATAGATATCGGTCTGATGAGAAGATGCTTGAATAATAGCAAATAAACCCAGTGATTTTTGAGGAATACCATTGATTTTGATTTTTACCGATTTTCCAACCACATTATTTCCATCACTGGCAATACATTTTAAATAATAAATCCCGCTACTTAAAGTCGTGTCCACAATAGGATAGTAATCACTAATTTCCAGTGAATTCTCATGAGAATAAAAGTGCTTGTACTTACCGAGCATTCTGTTTTGTTCATCAAGCAACACTACAGAAATGGTGCTGACCTGAACATTATCACTGACATGAAAATGAAAATATATAGAATCACCCACTTCAAAATGGGAGTTTTCTGATGGGGCAATAATCGTAATTATCGGGGGAAAAGTATCCTCTTTTTGACAGCTGCTCACTATCAATAACAAAAAGCTTATATACAGGGTAAAATATTTAGGTTTCATGAAACAATCTAGAAGAAAACAAAAATACAATTTATTCTTTTAAAATCAGTTATCATAAAAAGCTAAAAATATTTTATTATATTTGCCAAAAAATAAGCGACATGGCTAAGATTCTTGCACCCCATATTGCTCAAAATGGTGGCCGACCGAATAAGACAGTAATAAGAATTACTGAAATGGAGGTCCAAGAGCAAAAAAAGCTTAAAAAGCAATTAATCATTTATTACAGTTATCTGGAGACTCCTTTTGGAAAAATGTTGGTAGCCAACACCCGCAGGGGGATTTGTTATATGGGTTTTGCTGATAAGGATTTAAAAGTGATTAAAGAATTGAAAAATCGTTTTCCCAAGGCAGTTTTAAAGCAGGAATTGACCCAGAAGCAAAAGGATGCCATTCAGATTTTTCTCAGAGACTGGAAATGTATACCCAAAATACAACTTCATATCAAAGGAACTGATTTTCAGTTGAAAGTATGGAAAGAATTAATCAAAATTCCGTTAGGAAAAGTTACAACCTATGGAGAGATAGCAACAAAAATAGGTCATCCCAAAGCCTCTCGAGCGGTGGGAACCGCTGTGGGTAAAAATCCGGTTGTTTACCTGATACCTTGTCATCGTGTCATTTGTGCCAATGGTAGTTTAGGAGGTTTTTTCTGGAATCTGCAAAGAAAGATTGATTTTCTCAATTGTGAAGCTGTCGGAAACAAAAAATCCGTTTCATCTAAAAGCTGGCAACCTACTTTCTTTTGATTGCTTAAAAATGAGATATTTATCTTTCATTAAATATGAAAATCAAAAAGGAGAATTAGCCCGTCAAAATAAAGTCGTATTTTTGCATTTCTAAATCATTTTGGATGAATAATTCATTGAATAGTCATTTTATCAAACTTTCTTCTGATAAAACCCCGGTTACTTTATATAAGCCAATAGAATATATTCTGCTACAGGAAGGAAAGCGTATCAGGCCAAAGCTTGTGATGCTTGCCACTGAACTATTTGAAGGAGATCCTAAAGCAGCTTTCTTTGCTGCAGCCGGATTTGAAATGTTACACAATTTTACGCTTATCCACGATGACATTATGGACAATGCTCCCATACGTCGGGGAAAAGAAACTGTTTATAAAAAATGGAATGCTAACATTGCAATTTTATCCGGAGATGCTTTGGCAACAATGGCACTTGAGGAAATTTTAAAAACACCGACTGACAGCGAAACCGTTTTAAAGCTTATTTCTCTTTTTGCCAGAACCTCGATTGAAATTTGTGAAGGACAGCAATATGATTTGAATTTTGAAACAACTGAAAACGTGACCATTGCTGAATACCTTGAAATGATAAGACTCAAAACAGCCGTCATGCTTGCCGCCTGTTTGAAAGCAGGAGCTATTATTTCACAGACCACCATGGATAATCAAAACAATATATATCAGTTCGGGATAAATTTAGGAATTGCTTTTCAGCTTATGGATGATTTGCTGGATGTCTATTCAGATAAAAATATTTTTGGGAAAGAAATAGGTGGGGATATTGAGTCCAACAAAAAAACATATTTATATTTAAGAGCTATACAGGATGGCACCGATTCACAAAGACAGATCTTAAAGCAGCAGTTTGCTTCTCCGGAAAAGAAAGAAAAGGAAAAGTTCTTTACTGTTAAAGGACTATTCGACGATCTTGATATCAAAACAAAAACTGAAAATCTTATTCAGGAATATATAGAGAAAGCTTATTCATCACTGGATAAAATAACCGTTGCATCAGAAAAAAAAGGAGAGTTAATTGAAATGACGGCATATCTTTGTAAAAGGAATAAATAGATGGACTCATTCAATAAAAAGAGATCATATATTATTATTGGGTTAATGCTGTTAATAGTTTTGATATACCTTATCCGAATATTTTATTTACAGGTTATTGATGATTATTATAAAAAGTCGGCAGATGAAAATGCCTTGCGATACATAACGGAGCATCCTGCCAGGGGGTTGATTTATGACCGAAATGATTCTTTACTGGTTTATAATGAGCCTGTATATGACCTAATGATTGTTCCGAAAGAACTTCGAAGTTTTGATACGATGGATTTGTGCAGGATTTTAGATATTGATAAGGAGACATTATTAAAAAGAATTGAAAAAGCCAGAAATTATTCTCCTTTAATACCCAGCACTTTTGATCAGCAAATGTCAAAAGAAGATTATGGATATCTTCAAGAAAAACTATACAAATTCCCCGGATTTTTTGTTCAAAGCCGGACGCTGAGATATTATCCCGAGCCTATCGCGGCACATGTTTTAGGATATGTAGGAGAAGTAAATCAAGAAATATTGGAAAATGATTCTTATTATCAACTGGGAGATTATATTGGAATCAGCGGTATTGAAAAAACATACGAACAGGAACTTCGTGGAATTAAGGGAAAGAGGGTCGTTTTGGTGGATGTTCATAATCGTGAAAAAGGAAGTTACCGCAACGGTGAAGAGGATGTAGTGGCTGTTGCCGGGACTCCGTTATGGAGCACTTTGTCGCTGACCTTACAGAGATATGGTGAATTATTAATGACCAACAAGCGGGGTAGTATTGTGGCCATTGAACCGGCAACAGGAGAAATACTATGCATTGTCTCCACTCCGAGTTATGATCCCAATCTGTTGGTAGGGAAGAACCGGGGAAAGAATTACTCAATGTTAAGTCAGGACAAAGAAAAAAAGCCACTTTATGACAGAGCTTTACAGGCTATGTATCCCCCGGGGTCAACTTTTAAGCTGGCAAATGGTTTAATAGGGCAGGAAGAGGGTGTTATCAATCCTTCATCAGTATATGGGTGTTCCGGTGGTTATAATATTGGGAATCATACGATTGCTTGTCACCACTCAGGGCCGGTAAACCTGATAGGAGCAGTAAAATCTTCCTGCAATACCTATTTTTGCAGAGCTTTTTACAATATTGTATCCAATAAGAAAAAATACAAAACCGTTCAGCAGGGTTATCAGGCATGGAAAGATCATATCAATGCGTTAGGCTTCGGAAAGACATTTGATACCGATTTGCCTTTTGAAAGCAAAGGCATTATTCCGTCTGTTGATTATTTTAACAAATTATACAATGGTCGTTGGAATGGGAATTCAATTGTCTCAATGGGGATTGGTCAGGGAGAAGCAGCAACTACGCCTTTACAAATGGCCAATTTATTAGCTATTATAGCAAACAGGGGTTATTATATCAAGCCTCATATTATCAGGGCTATTGGAACAAAGGATAATTATAGTGATCGTTTTACAGAAAAAATAGATGCTAAAATTTCATCCCAATATTATATTCCCGTTATTCAGGGAATGGAGATGGCAGTTTTATCGGGAACAGCGGTATCGGCACAAATTCCGGGGATAAGAGTTGCCGGAAAGACTGGGACTGCACAGAATCCTCATGGACGTGATCACTCTGTTTTTGCATGTTTTGCTCCTATAGAAAAGCCACAAATAGTGGTTTTTGTCCTGATAGAAAATGGTGGTTGGGGTTCAGTAGTGGCAGCCCCCATTGCGAGTTTAATAATGGAACTTTACCTCACAGGGGAGGTGAAAAGAAAAGACCTTGAAACAAATATAATTGCAATGTCATTAATGTAATGTTTATAGAAAATCGTCAAAAAGTATCAAAAGGATTTGATCCCTTGTTAATTGTAATCTACATCATTTTAGTGGTGGTTGGGTGGATGGCTGTTTTTTCCTCTTGTTACGATCCGGTTTCCTTCGTTAATATTTTTGACATCGGGACAGCCTATGGAAAACAACTTATATGGATAGGAACTTCAGTATTGATTGCCATAGGGATTCTTTTAATTGATGCTCGGATTTATCAGAATTATTCCTATCATATTTATATATTCTTTTTAGTCTTGATGTTATTGGTTCTGATTGTGGGTACAGAAATTTCAGGTGCAAAAGCTTGGATTAAAGTGGGAGGATTTAGTATACAACCAAGTGAATTTATGAAAATGGCCACTGCTTTGGCACTGGCAAAGTTTTTAAATGAAGGAAAAACAAGCAGTGAAAAAAGAAATATTTGGTTGCTCTCTTTTCTGATTATTTTAATCCCGATTCTCATTGTATTTCTGCAAAGGGACACAGGCTCTGCCCTTGTTTTTTTCTCTTTTATTATTCTTTTTTACAGAGAAGGAATGAGTGGAAGATTGTTTCTTTACGGAGCATTTGCAATTTTTATTTTTATTTTTACACTCTATTTTAATGAAATTTATGCAATCGCCTTGCTAATATTCATTTTTATTGTTACAACCCTCATTTCCAGAACAGATAAAAAGAAACTAATCAAAAATGCTTTTTTGTTAGGATTAAGTATAGCCTTTGTTTTTTTGGTAAACATTGCCTATAATCATGTTTTCCAACCACATCAAAAACAACGTATTGAGTCAATGTTGGGAAAAACCTCTGACCCTAAAGGGGCTGACTTTAATCTTAATCAGTCTAAAATTGCCATCGGCTCAGGCGGTTTTTTCGGAAAAGGCTATTTGAATGGTACTCAGACCAAATTTGATTTTGTACCTGAACAGAGCACTGATTTTATTTTTTGCAGTATTGGAGAGGAGTGGGGTTTTATTGGTTCTTTTGTTATTTTATCCCTCTATTTAGCCTTAATAATCAGAATTATTTTATTATCTGAACGACATCGAAATCCATTTGTGCGATACTACGGTTATGGAATAGCCGGTATTATATTTTTCCACTTTATTATCAATATCGGGATGACCATTGGGCTTCTTCCGATAATCGGGATTCCGTTACCTTTTATAAGTTATGGAGGGTCCTCGCTTTGGGCTTTTACCTCAATGCTTTTCATTTTTATTAAACTTAACGATAGTTAATAATTATTGAAACGGTTCGTCATTGTAGTATAATAAACGATTTCCTTCTCTCAAAAACAAAAAGATGTATCTTTGCAGCCTTAAAATAATCACTTTCAGTTATGAATAAAAATTATTATTGTGTAATCATGGCCGGAGGAATAGGTGCCCGATTTTGGCCAATGAGTAGAATGTCAACCCCCAAACAATTTATTGACATTCTTGGTGATGGAACAACTTTAATTCAGAAAACTTTTGATAGGTTTCAACAAATTTGTCCCCAAGAAAATATATATATTGTCACCAACGCTGCATATCTTCAATTGGTAAAAGAACAACTCCCTGCTGTCCCTGAAGAAAACATCATATTGGAACCTTCAAG
The DNA here is from genome assembly GCA_019135895.1 of Bacteroidota bacterium. Classification (GTDB taxonomy): domain Bacteria; phylum Bacteroidota; class Bacteroidia; order Bacteroidales; family WCHB1-69; genus JAGVVH01. The sequence continues at coordinate 34,850 of JAGVVH010000498.1, forward strand.
GAGAAATACAGCACCCTGTATAGCATATGCAAACTATAAAATTCAAGCGAAGAATCCAAATGCCGTCATCGTTGTTGCCCCATCAGACCATGTTATTAATAATGAGGAAATTTTTCTTGAGGTGATTGAAAAGGGTTTAAGTGCAGTTTCAAAGAATGATTGGTTGCTCACTATTGGCATTAGGCCTACCCATCCCAATACAGGATATGGATATATTCAATATAATGAAGATATTGTCTATCAAGAAAATCCATCTATCTATGCTGTTAAGACCTTTACCGAAAAACCCGAACTCAGAATGGCAAAGCAATTTATTGAAAGCGGTGATTTTCTTTGGAATGCAGGAATTTTTATGTGGTCATTGGCAACTATACAAAAAGCATTCGAATTATATCTTCCAGAAGTTGACAATCTTTTTAAGCAAGGAAAAGGTGTTTACAATACTCCTTCTGAAGGGTTTATTATCAAACAGATTTATGAAGTTTGTAAAAACATTTCGATTGACTATGGCATTATGGAAAAAGCACGCAATGTCTATGTTTATGCAGGGAATTTTAGTTGGTCTGATCTTGGCACATGGGGTTCATTGTTTGAAATTCGTAACAAGGACAAAAATAACAATTCTGTCATTGGTAAAAGAGTAAAACTATATAATTCAAACAATTGTATTGTTAATATGCCTAAGAATAAGGTGGTAGTGGTACAGGGCTTGGATGATTACATTGTGGTTGAAAGTGAAGATATACTTTTAATTTGCAAAAAAGAAGATGAACAACAAATCCGCCAATTTGTCACCGATGTACAAGTAGATTTCGGTGATAAATTTGTATAGAATAAAATATAGTTTTAATTCGATCTATTTTCTGATTCAATAATAGTGCATGCTGCGGATCTGCCATCTGCAATAGCATCGGCAATGCTCATTGGGCGTTTTGCAGAGCCAGCCACAAAAAGTTCCTCTTGAGTCGTGTTGTTTCCTTCCAGAAAGCGATCTTTTCCCAACGCAAATCCATAAGGACCATCAATTCCGCATTTATGCGCAAGAGCTTTGGTTCCCAGGGAAGCTTCCATTCCCACCATCAGTACCAAAAAATCAGTAGTCATTTTAAGTGGAGTTCCCACCAGAGTATCTTCAGCTTTAATCTGAATTTTTCCGTCAAAAGTAGAGGCGGCTTCTGAAATTCGACCACGGACAAACTTAACCCCATAGGTTTCTTGAGCCTCCCGATAGAGTTCTTCAAAAGACTGCCCCCACATACGCAAATCCATATAAAAAATATAAATCTCAGCATCAGGTAACAATTTAGCAGCCTCAATAGCTTGCTTAACAGCAGTAACACAACATACTTTAGAACAATAATCATTGCCCGATTTTTCATCCCTTGAGCCAACGCATTGCAAAAAAACTATTTTTCCGGGAGGTTCATCCAAAGAATTGAGGATACGATTTTCCTGAAACATTTTTTCCAAGTCAAGAGAAGTAATTACCCCATTATAGATACCGTACCCCAACTCTTCTTTCAGAGTAGCATCAAAAGGGGTATAGCCGGTAGCAAGCAAAACGGTGTCCACTTTATATTTTGTTCCTTTCTTATCTGTGAGTTCCCATTCATTATTATGATTGACAATATCTACTATTTCACTATTCAGATGTAAAGAAATATTAGGATGATTTATCTTAGCCCTCATTTTATTAACCAGCTCCACTGCCAATGAAAAATCGGGAAAAAGTCTGGCTTTATTCATAATATTCCCGGCAATATCATTTTCTTTTTCAAAAAGCAGTACTTTAAAATTATTTTTACTTACTATTGAAGCAGCCTCAATTCCGGCAACACCGGCTCCGATAATGGCAATTTGTTTCATGATAATAACAATTAAAATTAGTTCGTAATAAACAAAATCAAACCAACAGGTTAATAGGATTTTCGGGTCTGGGCAGCACTTGTCCGGAGATTCCCTTATATTTTTCGTCGATATTATAGGGAATTCCGATTTTATCGAGCAATCTTTCCACCTGAATTTGGTGAAGTTGCATTCCCAGCAGCCAAGGGTCGTAACCTAGCAGCATTCCGGCCATTTCTTCATAAGTGAGGACAGGGATACCGTAACCGTTTTTATCATACGTTTTATTATTCATTTCAGCAATAGTATATTGCCATCTGTCTAAAAACAAATTGCAACCGGGACAGTTAGTAACGATAAAGTCGGGTTCATAAGGTTCCATTGATTCAAATTTCTTTTTTGAATTGGCAATAGAATAGCCGCGATTTTCCTTAAGCAGATAATGTCTGAAACCGAAGCCGCAGCAGTGTCTTCTTTCGGGATAGTCAACCACTTCGCCGCCCCACGATTCAATCATACCGACCAGCACATGGGGAAATTCAGCTTTCCCGATACCGGCTTCCGGAAATATTTTGGCATAATGACAGCCGATATGTTCTACCACTTTGAGTGGTTTCCCGGTAAAACGGTTCACCAGTTGAAATTTCATTTTAGTTTTCAGTTCATTTCTGAATTTATAAATAATATCTGAGGGGTGAGCAAGATTCAGCGGTATTTCAAATTTTCGTCCTATCGTATCGAAAAGTACTTTTTTTGTCTTTTCGAGTAATTCGGGATTATGATTCCACATGGCAATCATTTCGGTAAAAATGCCAAAAGAGGTAACGCAGGAAGGAACATAATTTTCATAGCCGGCATCTGACATCAGCGAAAAGAGCCTGGCCACAACAGTCATGGTTGTTTCGAGCGGAACAATATCGCTGTGATAGCCAATTCCGGTACAGGTATGCTGGTTTGCTTCATCACGAATATCTTTTCCCAATTCTTCGCGCATTATTCTTAAAAAGGCAGTTTCCGAACCCGGAAAGAATGTCTGTCTGATACAACTCCTTTCATAAAAAAAATGATCATCGGCGATAGCTTTCTGATATTCATTCCAATAGTGTTGTTTCATAGAGGAAAATGTTAAGGTATTGAAGTGCAAAGGTAATATTAATTAATAAGAAATATCTCTATTTTGTTAAACTTTTTTAAGACTTCTTTTGCAGAAAATGGGAAATATAGAACAGCCGATAAATTTGTGGAAAAGTAACTAAATTAGAGCTGTAATTGTCAGAGAACAACACCATTCTTAATATTCAATTTCAGTGGATAATCACTAATGGCATATAAAGCGGAGCCGCTACCCGAAAGGGAGGCATAGAGCGCTCCTGCATGGTAGAGAGAATTTTTAATCTCCTGTAAGGGAGAATATTTTACAAACAAATTTTTCTCAAAATCATTCTTAATATAATATTTCCATTCCCCGACAGGGATAGAGAGAATATTCTTCAATGAAAAAGAGGCAGGTTGAGGTATTATCCATTTATAGGCATCTGCTGTTGAAACAGAAAAGCGAGGTTTTACAACTGTAATAATTTTATCGGTCAAATCTAGCGGGATAGTTTCTAGTATTTCTCCTTTTCCGGAGGCATAAGCAGGTTTATTCTCAATAAAAAAAGCCACATCGCTACCCAATTTTGAAGCATATAGTTTGAGTTTTTCAAAGGGAATATTTAACTCAAACAATTCATTAAGCATTTTAAGGGTAAATGCAGCATCAGCGGAGCCACCTCCAAGACCCGCCCCCACCGGAATATTTTTAGTCAAAATAATTTCAATTCCGGGAAGATGATACTCCTTTTCTAGTAATCGATAAGCCTTTGTACATAAATTACTTTCAGGATCTTTGAGAAAGGAGGCATTAGCAACGGTTAGTTTTAACGAAGAGTCATTTTTAAGAATTTCTAATTTATCAGTTTGAAAATCAACCGGATAAAAAATAGTTTCCAAGTCATGAAAACCATCATTCCTTTTTTTTGTTATAAAAAGTCCAATATTAATTTTAAAATTGGGGAATGAAATCATTTTTATTATAATTTTGCGTCAAAATTACAAAAAATTGCTACTTTATGCAACTAATAAATATGGCCATTAGGGGCTATTTCTTTCACAGAAACGATAGAGTAAGCAATCTTTACCGGCACTCGTTCAAAAATCAGGCAAAATGGCTCACCTATATAAATAAAAATGGGTCTAATACACTTTTTGGGAAAGAACATCATGTCGAGGCTACCATGAGTTATTCTCAATTTGCAGAAAGGGTCCCGTTATATGATTACAATTCTCTCTTTCCTTATATAGAAAGGATTATCAGGGGAGAGGACAATATTTTATGGAGCAGTAAAATTAAATGGGTTGCAAAATCATCAGGGACAAGTGATTCCAAAAGCAAATACATACCTGTCAGTTATGAATCGCTGATTTTCAATAATTATATTTCTGCGCAAGATTCCCTGACTTTTTATACAAAAATGGCTCCAAAAACAACTATTTTTTCCGGAAAAGGAATAACATTGGGGGGTGGGTTCCAAGAGAAACAGGAAAATGTGAAAGTTAAATGCGGTGACATTTCTGCCATATTGCTTGACAACATGCCATTGGTGGGAGATTTTTTAAGAGCCTCAAATAGAAAAATATTACTTAACAGCAATTGGGATAAAAAGTTACAACTTCTTGCCGAAAGCACTCAACACGAAAATATAACTTCTTTGTCGGGCGTGCCTTCCTGGATGTTGTTGGTGTTAAAAGAAGTGTTGCGATTACAGAATAAAGATAATATTTTAGATGTTTGGCCTAAGTTGGAATTATTTTTTCATGGTGGAGTATCTTTTGCTCCCTATTATGAAGAATACAAAAAAATCATTCCGGATGATAAATTTATATATTTGAATGTTTATAATGCATCAGAAGGTTTTTTCGGATTGCAGGATCAGATTCATTCTGACGAATTGCTTCTTTTGACCGATAATGGCGTCTTTTACGAATTTATTCCGATGAATGAAGTTGGATCTATAGGAGCAACTGCCATTCCATTGGAAGATGTTAAAATTAATCAGAACTATGCAATGGTCATTTCCACTCTTGGTGGATTATGGCGTTACATAATCGGAGATACAGTTCAATTTACCTCACTCAATCCCTTCCGCTTTAAAATAACAGGACGTACAACGCATTATATCAATGCATTTGGAGAAGAGGTAATTGTTGACAATGCCGATAAAGCAATCAATAATGCTTGCCAAAAAACAGGTGCCAGTTATATCAGCTATACTGCAGCGCCTATTTTTCTTGAAAAAGACAATTCAAAAGCATGCCATGAATGGGTAATTGAATTTACAACTCCACCTTCAGACATTAATCTTTTTGGAGAAGTTCTGGATCAAACATTAAAATCATTAAATTCAGATTACGAGACAAAGAGAACTAATGATTTAATCTTAAAAAAACCAAAAATTCATGTGGCAAAACCGGGAACATTTATAAAATGGCTGGAAAAAAACAATAAATTGGGAGGGCAGCACAAAGTTCCTCACTTACAGAATAATCGTGAAATTATTGAACAAGTATTACTTTTAATGGAAAACTAATCCAGTTTACTATTCAAGACTTTATCACGCATATCGATTCTGTACTTCTCCAGCTTTTCTGCAATTTCATTATCCGATATACTAATAATTTCCACTGCCAGCAAGGCAGCGTTTTTAGCCTGATCAATGGCTACAGTTGCCACCGGGATTCCTCCCGGCATTTGAACAATTGACAGCAAAGAATCCATACCGTTAAGTTGAGCAGATTTGATAGGAACTCCAATCACCGGCAAGGTGGTTTTTGCAGCAGTAAAACCGGCAAGATGTGCTGCACCTCCGGCACCTGCTATAATTACTTTCAAGCCTCTTTCTCTTGCCGTTGAAGCATATTCCAAAGCTTTATCGGGAGTCCTGTGAGCACTAATTACAAGTTTTTCATAAGGGATGTTAAACTCTTCTAAAATATTACATGCTTCTTGCATGATTTTCCAATCACTGGTTGAGCCCATTATGACTCCAACTAATTTTTTCATATTATATATTTATAAGATAAATTAAACTTCGCTTATATTTCGTTTGTCAAGACCCCACATAAGTTTTTCCCTAATGACACTAAAAAAATCGGCAGAATGAAATCGCACAGTTTTAATAGTAAACTTCTCTTTAGAAATGGTCAAGCGAACGGGATTTTTTACAATAGCTCTTATAGAATCCAATGTAAGAGAAAAATTCTCACTTCTACTTTCAAAAGTTACCGTGATAATATCATCAGCAGGGACAATAATGGGCCTGACTGACAAGCTATGGGAAGCAATGGGAATAATAACATTGGCATTGACCATTGGCATAATGATAGGCCCCCCGCAACTTAGGGAATAAGCAGTAGATCCTGTCGGGGTAGCAATAATGAGTCCATCTGCCCAATAGGTGTTGACAAATTCGTCATTAATCCAAACTTTGATTGTATTGACATAGGAGAGGTCCGAAGAGTGAAGAGTGATATCATTCAATGCATATTTAGAGAGAAGTTCGATATGGTCATCACTTTCCAGATTCAGCAAAGCTCTCTCTTCTAAAATATACTCTTTGTTTTCCAACATCGTGAATGATTGTTCAAAAGCATTTTTATTGATACCTGTCAAAAAACCTATACGGCCGGTATTAATTCCAACAATTGGAATATCAAGATCTCCCACCAGGTTGGCACAATCTAAAAAAGTCCCGTCACCACCGAAAGAGAAAAGAAAATCTGGATGAGGTTGGTTTTTTAAATCCTGATAAGTGGTAAATAAGGTAATATTATCAAAATGATCTTTGAAATTAGCGGAAATCAACACTTCATTACCTTTAGCTGTAAGATAATCAATAACATTACTAATAAAACAGACTTCATCGTTATTGTGATTCCTGCTGTAGATTGCAATTTTCATTTTATTTTTTATCAATATCAAACATAGGTTTCAGGATTGAGCTCTCCTTTCATAACCATTAACGCATTCATCGCCAAAGATTTCATTTCATCTTCTCCCGGATATACAAAAACCGGAGCAATCCAATCAATATATTTTTTAATTCTGGCAATCATTGGTTTTCCATAAGCTATTCCACCTGTTAGCAAGATTGCATCAGTTTTTCCTTTAAGAACGACAGCAGCTCCGCCAATTTCTTTAGACACCTGATAAGCCATAGCTTCTTCCAGCAGTTCAGCTTTTGGATTTCCCTCAGCAGCAGCTTTTTCAACCGCATAGGCATCGTTACTTCCGAAATAGGCTACATACCCTCCCTTTCCAACTATCATTTTTCTCATATCATCAAAGGAATACTTTCCACTAAAGCAAGCTTTAATAACCTGATTCATAGGAAGAGTCCCTGAACGTTCAGGAGAAAATGGACCATCGCCATCCAATGCCTGGTTAACATCAATGACCATTCCTTTACAATGAGCTCCTACACTAATTCCTCCCCCCATGTGCACAACAATCAAGTTTAAATCTTCATATTTTTTATTGATTTCCTTGGCATAAGTTCTGGCTATTACCTTTTGATTAAGTGCATGGAAAATAGAAATTTTTTCAAATAACGGATGACCTGTAATTCGGGCAACATCCTGCAATTCATCCACTACAACCGGATCAGCAATATAGGCACAGGGAAGACCCAATGCCTGAGAAATACTATCTGCAATTAAGCCGCCCAAATTAGAAGCATGTTCACCGGAAAAACCCATTCTAAGATGTTCTTTCATTAATTCATTGACCTTAAAAACACCAGATTTAACAGGTTTTATCAATCCACCTCTCCCAATAATAATCGCCAAAGAATTTAAATCAATATTTTGCATTTTTAATTCTTCCAATATTACACTTTTTCTAAAATCATATTGGTCGGTAACATTTTTAAAACCAACCAATTCTTCAGAAGAATGTTTGATGTTTTTAATATAAATTTGTTCTTCATTTTCAAACACCGCTATTTTAGTACTGGTTGAACCCGGGTTTATAACAAGAATTCTGTTTTTCATAATAAAATTGAAATAGTAGATATAATTAAATTTAAATTGAATGTTTATTTATTAAAGTTAAGGGGTTGTTACTGAGACAATGTTGCTGTATCCAGTTCCTGCATTTGTTTTTACGTAAGCTCTGATATAATATGTTGTATCAATTTCTGTCAATCTCATTTTCCAGGAATAATTGATTTCTTTTCCACCGTAATTGACCACTTCAATGGTTGAATTTTCATCAATTAAAGAAGGCTCTTCGAAAAAACTAACACAATAACCTTGTTCTGTAAAATAGGAGCATCCTCCGTCATCTATAACGGTTACATGACATTCAGTCCATATCGAATCAGGATTGTAGTCAACGTTTAAAGAACAATCAACAGGGTCAAATTTGGCACAACTCTGAAAAAAGAAAAGAGAAATAAAGATAAAATACAAATTCTTCATATTCCAATTATTTATAGTTGACAAAGATAGAAAATTTTCAAAAGAAATTTTATTTTTTTGTAATGTTTTCATCATTAATCTTGGATGTAATAAGTTCAATTCTTTTTTTAAGAAAAATTACATTTTCATTAGTAGGATAGTAAACCTGCAGTTGATTATATATTTTTTTTAATAAATCAAGGTTTTCTGTTTCGTCAAAAAATTTTCTTTTATTATATACCTGGTAAAAAGCAATCAGGGTTGTTAATGAGGTGGGATTATCCGCAATGAAAGTTTTTAAATAATTTGAATGATTCAGAATCAGTTTATTGTACCTGTTTTCGATTTGCAATCTAACGGAATCATCCTCAATATAGGCATTATAAATAGAATATAACAAGTCGGTAGTATCAATAAAATTTTTGAGTTTTTGATCAAGTTGCCATAACAAAATAGCATCTTTGCTGCCGGTGATAGAATATGTTTTTACCAGGTTGTCGGCATCAGCTTTTATTTCAATTTTCTCTCCGCTTCGGGCTATGGTTGTAAAAGCATTATCAGGATTCAACATCAATCTGTAAAAAGCGGGCTCTTTTAGTGCCAATTTTTCGGCTTTATTGGAACCACTTACTTCAAAAATAAAATTTCCATTTTTAATTTCTGAAGAATCAATAAGAAAGTTTCCGTCCGGAGTTACTTTATAAAGGTAAATTTGTTTTTCAGCATTATTTGATAATCTCCCCTTAAAAATAATCTCTTTTGATTCTTGTCTACACGACATCAATATAAATAACAACATCAATGAAACCAACCCCAGTTTTTTCATATTTATATAATTTTATCAGAAATCAATTTTACTTTCATCAGTCCTGAAATCAGGTATTTTCTTTTTGATTTCATCATGGTACAGCGAGCTCTTGTTCGCACAAATGAATCCATGACAAACATTTCATTTTTACAGATAAAACAATCTCCCGGATTAAGATTTTTAACAAAGACCATATCCGGAACAGTAATACGATAAGAATCGAAAACGGCTTCCAAATCATGATCAAGCGCACTGGAGCTTTTAATATTACCGAGATGTTTGCTAAAATGTACTCATTTTTCCACTCTTTGCCATGAGATTTTGCTTGATTTTCAAATTTTGTAAAAACCTTATAATGAGCTAATTCATGCAAAAAAACCAAAAAAAACTCATAGGAGCACAAATTACTATTAATAGAAATTGACGGGAGACTTTTTCGAATCAAAGAATATCTGAAATCTCCCTTTTTAGTAACCCTGGGGCGGGTTATCCTGAAGTTAAAAAGATGAGTTTCAAACTGAAAATAGACAAAATCAATAGTTTCAGGAGGAAAGTATTTACCTGTTTTTGCAATAAATTCCTCTTTTAAAAATTTAGGCATCCCTATTTTCGATATTATTTAACGGTTTGACCAATTCACAGCCGCAATTCTTTTGTTTTCGGTGTTTTCGTTGTCCATAAATCTGAGGAGCACAAGAAGATGCGATGAAAGCAACGATCAATATTCCAACAATCAATTTAAATCTCAACTTCATGTTTATCTCATTCTAAATTCGAATTGTAGCCAATCTGTCTGAGCCAACGGAAACAATTGAAATTTTTACATTAGTTTCCTCTTCAATAAATTTTATGTACTTTTTTAATTCAGGGGGAAATTCATCATAAGATTTCAATTTGGAAATATCCTTCATCCATCCTTTCATTGTAATATAAACTGGTTCAATCACAGCCTCATTATCAAACGGCACTTTTTGAACAATTTTGCCATCAATCTTATAGCCGGTACAAATATTAATAGATTCAAAGTCTGACAAGACATCAGCTTTTGTAAGGACAATCTCAGTAATGCCATTCAGCATAATTGCATATTTCAGAGCAACAAGGTCTAGCCAACCGCATCGACGAGGGCGACCTGTAGTAGAGCCGAATTCGAATCCATTTTTACGTAATTTTTCTCCAGATGAATCAGACAATTCAGTTGGAAATGGACCACTGCCGACACGGGTACAATAGGCTTTCACAATACCGATAACATTTCCCACACGAGAAGGTGCAATTCCAAGTCCTGTAAAAGCACCGGCAGCAATAGTATTGGAAGATGTCACAAAGGGATATGCTCCAAAATCAACATCGAGGAGAGTTCCCTGAGCTCCTTCTGCCAGAACAGTCTTATTATTATCTAAATATTCATTTATCAAATATTCACTATCAATAAATTTAAATTTTTTAATAGTGTTTAAAGAATTAAGCCAGTTTGTTTCAAGTTCCGGAAGAGTATCACTAAAGTCAAAACCATATTTTAAGAGTAAATCTTTATGAGAGGCTATCAGATCAGCATATTTATTATCGAAATCGGGAGAAGAAAGATCCCCAACCCTCAGCCCGTTACGGCCGGATTTATCTGTATAAGCTGGTCCAATTCCTTTCAAAGTAGAGCCGATTTTCGACGTTCCTTTTTTCTCTTCCAAAAATTTATCTAACAATAAATGGGTTGGCAGAATTAAATGAGCTTTTTTCGAAATAAAAAGATTGTCCGTAGGAGTAAGTCCGTTTCCAATAATATTAATTTTATCTTTATGAAAAATTCCTGAGGGGATAAGGTGCAGAACATGTTTAACTCCATTAAACTCAAGAGAATGTCCGGCATTTGAGCCTCCCTGAAAACGTGCAATAACATCATAGTGAGGAGTCAGCACATCCACAACTTTTCCTTTCCCTTCATCGCCCCATTGTAAGCCCAATAAAATATCGATTTTCATTTTTGTAAATTTAGCTCCGCAAAAATAATAAAATTATAGTAGCCCCAATTTGAAAAAATAATGTACTTTTGGAACATGTTTTTTAAAAGGGTGTTATGAAAATCAGAGAAGTCATAAATCATTTGGAAAAAAAATTTCCACTCTCACTTCAGGAAGATTTTGACAATTGCGGAATCCAGTGCGGCGACAAAGAACAAGAAGTCACAGGTGTTTTGGTTTGTTTTGATCTTTTTGAAGAAATCATCGAAGAGGCCATCTCAAAAAAAGCTAATTTAATAATTTCTCATCATCCTCTGATTGTCAGAACGTTACTTAAAAGAATTGAACCCACTAACCGAATTGGGAAAATTATCTTTAAAGCCATTGAAAATCATTTGGTCATTTACTCTATGCATACCAATATTGACAATGCAAATGGTGGGGGAAATGATCTTTTTGCCAAAAAATTAGGGTTAATGGATGTTTCTGTATTATCACCCAAGCTTTCCCAATATCAAAAAATTGTCTTTTATGCCCCCGAAGATGAATCTTCAGAAGTTAAAGACGCCCTATTCAAAATCGGGTGCGGAGTTCTCGGTAAATATGAGAATTGCTCTTATTCAACACCGGGACAAGGCACTTTCAAACCTCTGAGAGGTGCAAAACCGCACATTGGCGAAATTAATTACATTGAAGAAGTTAATGAAGAACGAGTTGAAATGATTTTCCCTGCAGCCATTCAACGAAACGTAATAAATACGCTATATAAGTATCATCCTTACGAAGAACCTGCTTTTGATATTATTAGACTTGAAAATCCAAGCCGTGATTCCGGGCTGGGAAGAGTCGGAAAATTGCCATCTCCGATGGAAGAAAGTGATTTTTTTAATTTTCTCAAAAAATCGCTAAATATTGATCATATTAGATTTTCAGGAAAACTAAACAGAAAAATTGAAAAAGTAGCCCTTTGTGGTGGTGGCGGAGCCTCCTTTATCCACGAGGCAATGGCCTTCGGAGCAGATATTTATATAAGTGGTGATTTCAAATACCACGACTTTTTTATTCCTGATAATCAAATGATTATTGCAGATATTGGTCATTTTGAAGGGGAACATTTTATTAAAGAGATAATATATAATGAGATAAAAGAAAATTTTATTACTTTTGCAACTTCTCTTTCTGAGATAGAAAAATTGAAAATTCAATACATATAAAATTGTTTATCAGGCATTTAAAATAAATATTATGGCAAAGAAAAAAGTTGTTGAAGAGGTCGTTTCAAGTGAAAATAATAAAGAAAAAACTGAAGAGTTACATCTCGAAGAAATTAAGGAAACGGAAGGGAATAATAAAGTTGTATTAATCAGCACTACTCACGATCATGAAAGTGCTTCAGCTGAGGAAACTGCTGAAGAAGCTACCATAGCCCAAAAATTGCTTTCACTTTATAATTTGCAACAAATTTTTTCTCAGATTGATAAAATTCGTGTCATAAGAGGAGAGCTTCCAAATGAAGTTAGAGATCTTGAAGATGCTTTTGAAGGGATGAAAACGCGTATTAAGAAATACAACGATGATATTGCCGAACTGGAAGCTAAAGTTGTTGGAGAAGATACTAAAACTAAGGAGTATAACACTCTTATTAAAAGGTACGAAGAACAACAAAATAACGTTCGCAATAATAGAGAATATGAATCTCTGGAGAAAGAAATTGAATATCAAAAGCTTGAAATAAAAGTTTCAGAAAAACACAAATCTAAATTCCAAGCAGATATTATTTCTAAAAAAGATGAAATTGTTGAATTTGAAAACAAACTGAACGAAATTTCCGAGGTTTTACAGCTTAAGAAAAATGAATTAGAAGCCATTATAACGGATACTGAAAAAGAAGAACTTGAATTATTGGAACAAGCTGAATTGTTGAAAGTTAAAGTTGAACATCGCCTTCTGGCTGCTTTTGAAAGAATTCGAAAAAATGCCCGCAATGGTCTCGCAATTGTTCAAATTGAAAGAGATGCCTGTGGAGGCTGTTTCAGCATGATTCCCCCACAAAAACAGTTGGATATTCGCCTTCACAAGAAAATTATTGTTTGTGAAGCATGCGGACGTATCTTTATTGATCATCAATTAGTTGAAAGTCAAAAAGAACAAAGTTCTGATAAGTCCAATCTTCTTTCAGAAGAGGATTCCGTAGAATAAATTATCGAGATGGATCTTACCTGGATTCATGCAATTATTTTAATATCTTCCGGTCTGGTTGTCGGGTTTATTAATACCCTTGCAGGCGGGGGGACTATTATTTCACTTTCTGTATTCATGTTTTTTGGATTGCCCCCCATGGTTGCCAATGGCACTAATCGTATTGCAGTTTTATTGCAAAACGTTACTGCTGTTGCAAATTTCTCCAGAAAAAAAATGATAGACTGGGATAAAGCCCTTAGGCTTGCTATTCCGATATCATTAGGAGCTATAGCAGGTGCCTTTCTTGCCAATATTATTTCCAATCATTTTTTTAATTACTTTTTTGGCTTTGTCATTATAATATTTGGCATAACATTAATTTTTGAACCCAAACGATGGCTTAAAGAAAAATCAAATTTAGTACATCGATCACTGCAATGGTGGCATTATCTCCTCTTCTTTTTAATAGGTATATACGGAGGGTTTATTCATGTGGGAGTCGGTTATTTAATATTGGGGAGCCTTGTTCTGGGGACTGGAAATGAATTGGTAAAAGCCAATGCTATTAAAAATTTCTTAGTTCTTTCTTATATCCCGGTTTCGTTGCTCATATTTGCACTTCAGGGAAATGTTAATTGGCAATATGGTTTAATTCACGGAATAGGAAATGTTGTCGGAGCCCAGATTGCTTCTTCGATAAAATATAAAAATAGCGGGATAATCATTCGCTACGTGATGATTGCCTTGATTGTTGTTGTGATTTTACAATTATTTCAAGTTATCAATTCTCAAATTATTTCTGATTGGCTGAAAAATCTAAGCTAAATTGATCTTGTTGATTTTTTATCAACAGATTATCATTATCTTTGCCCCCCTTTTTAATTATTTAAAATGAAATTCAATAACTCTTTAATATCAAAGCTTTTCCTTTTCTGATGTATTATACCACTTCGGTCCCTTCGGATTGCGATGGAAGCGGTGACTATCTGAATAATAAGGATTCTGCTTTAAAAGCTATCGTTCACTATGTGCAGCCGGATGTATTGTGTGTTAATGAAATAGGAAGCCAATCAAGTTATGTTTCCAGGATATTAAATAACGCCTTAAATACCGATGGAATCAACTATTTTGCAAATTGTCCGTTAACCAACTTTTCGGGAGGCTCCCTCGCAAATATGTTGTATTACGACTCCAGAAAACTTGCTTTTGACAGCTATTTCTATATTACTACATCTTATCGGGATATTAATGCCTACCGATTGTACTATAAATCTGAGGAATTAGCAATGGGAGATACTGTTTTTGTAACTTTTCTCATTGCCCATTTAAAAGCCGGTAGTTCAAGCAGTGATGCCTCAGCCCGTTATACTCAAGTTGAAAAACTTATGAATAAACTTACCCAAATAGGTAGGGCAGACAATTATATCCTTTCCGGTGATTTCAATCTCTATGGCTCCGACGAAGCATCGTATCAATATTTAATACATTATCCGAACAGCCTTTATCAATTTTATGATCCCATAGATCAGGAGGGAGCCTGGAATAACAATTATAATTATCGCTATATCCATCAGTCTACACATACTTATTCAGACGAAGGCGAATGTTTTGCTTCCGGCGGGATGGACGACCGTTTTGACTTCATTCTGGTTTCTCCATATATATATTACGGCAGTAATGGTTTGCAAGCTATCCCCAATTCTTATAAAGCTCTGGGACAAGATGGAAACCGTTTCAACGGAACTATTATTTCTCCCTCCAACAGTTCAATTCCTGTTGAAGTTGGCAATGCTCTTTATGATTTATCCGACCACCTTCCGGTCATCATGGATATGAGTGTTGACGCCACTTTGGGTATTGAAAATAATGTCCGTAATTTTAGTTTCAATGTGGTTAATCCAATTCAAAACAACTTGTCCATTTATGTGAATTTAATTCAAAATGAGATGTTTACTTTTGACATTTACAGCATAGAGGGAAAATTACTGGAAAGCTTCCAAAAAATGCTTTCGGCAGGGAATAATCATATTGAACATGCTTTCAGATTCCCATCCTCTTTTTATCTTTTAAAAATCACCGACAGCCACCATAATAGTATCACTAAAAAACTTATAAAATAACTGCTGTTCAAAAATTTTCTGAAATATTAAAGATGTTTTCCAAACAATAGAATCCCTAAGTAATAATCATTATTTTGGGACTCAATTAAAGAAGAAATCGGAATAATCTTGATTAAGAAAAGGAATTGGTCAAATATTTTTCAGCCGGAATGACCGTTGAATAAAAATAATTTAAAGCTGCCAAAAAACTTTTTTGTACTTCAGGTGCTTTAACTATTTCTCCATTAATGTCATCATTCCACAAATTACCAAATCAGTTATATTTTGAGATTGTAAGCAATCAAGTAATTCTGTATTGCGAAAACCATTGGGAAAATGTTTAATGATTACCGTTTCATTATCAAGTGGTTTCACGTTATGGTGAATTTCCGATCCTTCTGTTTCCGGCAAAAAGAAAGAGGCTCCCGGAGCCGTTGCTATGTGCCTGATGTGGATGACCGGATTATTATTTTTTCTGAATTCAGCAAGAATCATTCTTGCCTTTTCACTTGCTGCGGCTGTTCCCGAAAGGGTCATTTTTCCATTCTCAAAATAGTCGTTTTGAATATCAATTAATAATAATGCACATTTCATATGGGGAATGTTTATAATGGATAATTATTTTTTGTAATACTAATGTACCTCATCCGTCTGTTTTTTTATGTTCTCAATAAAAAATCCAAGTTTGTAAAAATCAAAAAGTCTAAGATTGGCAAACCCTTTTGAAAGCAACCATTTGATTGGACGTTTATGTATTTTGTATAGCATGAGTATGATTCCGTCGAATTTTTTCACTTTTCGGTAAAACCTTAATAGGGTTATGTCATTCAGCAAATCCTCTTTATATTCAGGGAAATTCAAAATATTAATCAGATTTTTAATTCCTTCTTCTGTCTTTTTTAAATAATCCCAATTATTATCAGGATCTTCATTCTCCACAGGATTGTCAATATGATGGATGACAATATTATTTTTTTTCAAAGAATAACCAAAAAGAGTATCCTCATGACCATACCCGGTAATGCGTTCATCAAATTTTATCTCTTCTAAAATTTTTCTATTGATTAGAAAATTATTGGTCATAAAAGAGTTGTTGGGAAATTTATTTCTTACTTCGACAGAGCGAATTTCTCTTTTAAGGCAATATTTCCATCTTAATCTTTTATCACGGGAAGGTTTACTATTATCATTTATTTTTCCGCCGCAAACAACAGCCGTTTTTTCACCTATATTTTCAACATAATTTGCTAAAAATGAAGCTGCCTGAATGGAAGAATCACAATCAAGAAAAAGCAGGTAATCGTATTTGGCAAATTGTAAGAACAGATTTCTGATTTTGGCCCGGCCTATATTTTTTTCCAGTTCAATATAAACATGTTTTTGGCATACAACTCTGTTAATATTCTTATATTTTTCATTTGAGCAGTCGTCAATAACGACAATTTCTGCCGGCTGATTAAGTAATTCTATCTGTCTTGTCAGTTCGTTTACCAAAGAGGTAATATCAAAGTTAAAAACCGGAATGCAAACAGAGATCATAATTTAATGCACTGATTTAGAATGAATATCTTAATTAAAGCAAATTTAGTCGTGTTGTTTATCCTTTATTTTATATTGGTTTCTTATTGAAGGGAGTAAAGAAACTAAAAGAAGCAAAACGGCAAAGAACATATAGAAAGCATGAAGCCAATGAACATCTTTGAGCATAAGCATTTCCACCTGCAACCAGATGATAAGTGCAAAGCTGAGATAAATAGTAAAGGTCCATGACCAATGCATATCTTTATAGATATTTAGAAATTCTGCTATCCTGAATTCGGGTTTTTTAATCAGAAAAAAAATCAGCAGAAATGGAGATATTCCCAGCACTGTAAATAAGATGATACCGGGGATCAAAAAATTATTGAATGGCGAATGTTCAAGCATGGATAAAGGCATTTGTAGCATTTCTCCGTCAGGAGCAAGTATCAAAGCCCCGCCGCCACCGATGGCACCTATTCCCAAAAATGCCATTAAAAATAATAAAAGAAGTCTGGATTTGTTTTTCATCATGGTTTTTTTAATGATTAAATATAGGAACGTAAAAAACGCAATAAATATTGATGACAAAATTATAAAAAAAACCAAGCCGATAACAATTACCGGCTTGGTTCCAAAATAGTAATGTAAAACAAACAAAGGTAACTACTTAAGAAGTTCCTCTATATCTTTTTCCAAATCTTTAGGAGTAGTTTGTGATGGATATCTTTTCACGGGAACACCGTTTCTATCCAACAAAAACTTGTTAAAATTCCAGGTGATTTTCCCCGGAAGGGCATTCTTTAAGAATAAATATACAGGATGGGTGTTAGGACCGTTTACATTAATTTTTTCAAAAAGCTGAAAAGTAACTCCGTAATTAATTTTACAGAACTGCTCAATTTCCTCGGCTGTGCCGGGCTCTTGTTTTAAAAACTGATTGCAGGGGAATCCCAGAATTACCAATCCTTTATCTTTATACTTAACATTTAAGGCTTCTAATCCTTCATATTGTGGAGTGAACCCGCATTTGCTGGCAGTGTTGACAATGAGTACCACTTTTCCTTTGTAGTCGCTCATTGAGATTTCACGTCCTTGCAGAGAGGTGGCTTTTAATTCATAAAAATTGTTTGCAACAGGGGCTTTTTGCCCTTTGCTATTTCCTGAGAATAAAAAAGTGATGATTGACATGATGATATATTTTTTCATTTATAATAATTTTAAAATCATTTAATTGTATTTGTTTATACAGTATAACAACAAATTAAGAAACTAAATGTTTAAATCATAATTGGGAGCGAACTTAAGGAACGACAAATAACTCCGTTGCAAAAAAGCAAGCTCATGGAGTTATTTGAAATGGAAACCACAACATTTATTTTTGGCGATGATGGGTTTATAGAAGATTATCAATGAGAATCAGAAAATAATAAAAATAACTTTATTGACAAAAATTGTATATTTGCAGGTCAATTAAAAATAATTTTTTATGAAAAAAACAATTTTATTATTGTTTGCCTTTTTGATTTGTATACAATTTTCTTATTGTCAAAAATCTGATACAGTCAATTTAAAAAATACAATGTCTGAAACTTCACGCTATATTAATAGATCCCTGGTTGCAGCACAAGTAGGGGGAGTTTTGGCAGCTACCGGTGCAGCTATGTGTTTTATTGGGATTAAGTCTTATTCAACTACTTTTGTAAGTAAATCCCCTCTCTATTTTAGTGGTTTGTGTTGTGTCGGATCGGCTGTTTGTCTTTTTATTATTGTCAACAATTTAAAGAAGGCCGGAGTAAAATTGAATAGATTGGATTTCAAAAACAATTCATTGATAATTAAAATTGATTAATTATTAATAGAATGGCTATTGGTTTGAATTTCATAAAATAGAAATATTATATTCAGAAAATTTGTGTTTTTGCAAAATGAAACAACAACAAATAACTATTCTAGCCAATCAATTTTGTTACCTGTTAGTTACTCGCCATTGATAGACCACACAATTTTTTATTAAAAATCAAATAGTTATAAAAAAAGGCTGCCTTCATCAGACAGCCTTTAGCGAAAAAAGAATTTTAATAATTTTCTTTTTTCAATTCAAAATATGCCTGGTCATGGAGGCATGCAGGGCATTTTGCCGGAGCAGCCTTTCCAACGTGAATATATCCGCAGTTGCGACATTGCCAAACCACTTCGCCCTCTTTGGCAAATACTTTGGCAGCCTCAATATTGGCAACAAAAGCATTGTATCTTTCTTCGTGAGCTTTTTCGGCATTGCTGATGTTTTTATACATGGCGGCGATTTCAGGAAATCCCTCTTGTTTGGCAACTTCAGCAAAATGGGGATAAAGTTCACTCCATTCTTCATGTTCACCGGCTGCAGCAGCCTGAAGATTGTCAACCGTTTTTCCGATTACTCCCGCCGGGAAAGCAGCATGAACTTCCACCATTCCGCCTTCAAGATATTTAAACATTCTTTTGGCATGTTCTTTTTCTTGATCAGCTGTTTCAGTAAATATGGCAGAGATTTGCTCAAATCCCTCTTTTTTAGCCTGACTTGCAAAGTAGGTGTACCGCATTCTGGCTTGCGATTCCCCTGCAAAAGATTGCATCAGATTTTTTTCAGTCTGTGATCCTTTAATACTTTTTTCCATTTTTATTTTTTAATTGGTTAGTAATTCTGCATGCAAATATATCACAAATAAACAACTTATTCAAGAAAAAGTTTGCAGCTATTAAGCTAAAAATTTAACTACATCTTCGTCGGCAGTCGAAATTCCGCCAATTTGGAAATTTTCAATCAGCACTTTTGCAATATTGGGAGATAAAAAGCCCGGAAGAGTGGGACCCAAATGGATTTTCTTAACACCAAGAGCCAATAATGCCAGCAATACTATCACTGCCTTCTGTTCATACCAAGCAATATTGAATACAATTGGAAGATCGTTAATGTCATTTACTGCAAAAATTTCTTTTAATTTAAGTGCTACCACTGCCCATGAGTAACTATCATTACATTGACCTGCATCCAATACTCTTGGAATACCGCCGATATCTCCCAATTGCAGTTTGTTATATTTATACTTAGCACATCCCGAAGTGAGAATAACCGTGTCTTTTGGTAATTTTTCTGCAAATTCGGTATAGTAATTTCTGTTTTTCATTCTCCCATCACATCCGCTCATAACAACAAATCTGCGAATAGCACCACTTTTCACTGCATCTACTATTTTGTCTGCAAGTGCAAATACTTGTGCATGGGCAAAGCCGCCGACAATCTTACCACTTTCAATCTCAATCGGGGGTTGACATCTGAGGGCATGTTCAATAATGACAGAAAAATCCTTTGATTGTCCATTTTTCCTCTCGGGAATGTGAATCGATCCTTCCAGACCGGAAGCTCCCGTGGTATAGATTTTGTCTTTGTAACCGGCATTTTGCATAGGAGGAACAATACAATTCGTGGTAAAAAGAATAGGTCCATTGAAGGTTTCAAACTCTTCTTTTTGTCTCCACCATGCATTTCCGTAGTTGCCAACTAAATGTTTGTATTTCTTGAGAGCAGGGTAATAGTGCGCAGGTAACATTTCGCTATGTGTGTATACGTCAACACCTTTGCCCTCGGTTTGGATAAGCAGTTCTTCTAAATCTACTAAATCATGACCGCTAATAAGAATTCCCGGATTTTTTCTAACTCCGAGATTTACTTCAGTAATTTCAGGATTACCAAATTTTGAGGTGTTAGCTTCGTCCAGCAAAGCCATTACGGCAACACCGTTATTACCTGTTTCAAGGGTCAATGCTACCAACTCATCCGCTGTGATATCATTACGAGTAAGCTGTGCCAAAGCATGTTGCATGAATGCAAAAATCTTTTCATCTTTTTTTCCAAGGTTCCAGGCATGTTCCGCATATGCAGCCATTCCTTTTATACCATAATGAACCAACTCTTTTAAAGAACGGATATCTTCATTTTCCGTACGCAAAACTCCCACACTTTTGGCTTTTTCTTCAAAACTGTCAGCATCTCCGTTCCAAGTGCATTCATCGGGAGGATTTGGCAATGAAACTTGAGAAAATAATTTTTCTTTAAGTTTTAATCCGATTTTGATTTTGTCAATGATTGCCAACTTGTCGAAATTGGCATTGGTAATGGTCATAAAGAGGGCATCAAATACAAATTTATCTGCCTCTTCAGATGGGTTTCCTACTTTTCGAAGTTCTTCGTTGCATACAGAAATGCCTCGAACCACAAATAATAATAAATCCTGAAGATTCGCCAAATCAGGACTTTTTCCGCATACTCCGCGAACAGTACAACCTGTACCCATCGCAGTTTCTTGACATTGAAAACAAAACATGCTCATAATTTTTTTTAATTTAGGTTTATACTTTTTCATTTTAATGGAACAAAAGTAGTCAAACAGCAGGGGCTGTTTCCGTAACCAATGTTACAAAAATGTTTTTTGCTGATTATACAACTTTGTTATTTACTCTTTACTTGTGTTATGACTTGATATGTTTCTTATTGATGAAAATAACTTATACTATATTATATATAGATATAATCAAATCTTTATAAAAAGAGCGAATGGTTTTTCCCTGTTTCTGATAATAATAACAGAAACTATTAAGCAAAAAAATGTATTTTTGCATCAATTATTATACTTATTAAAATTCTTTAGCGTTCATTATCCAACTAAAATTAATCTGAAATGAAACAAAAATATATCCTTTTTTACTTCCTGCTTTTCGGCTCCATAATCCCGTTTACTCATGCACAAAATTCTACTTATCAGCTTAACACAACTAAGATGAATCAGGTGTTGAGGTCCATCAACGATTTATATGTTGATACAGTTGATTTTAACAAGCTTGCTGAGAATGCAATTGTGGAAATGTTAAAAGAACTTGATCCTCACTCTGCTTATCTTTCCGCAAAGGAGTCCAAGCAGGCGAGTGAACCTTTGCAAGGCTCCTTCGACGGAATTGGGGTTACTTTTCAGTTGATTAAGGACACTATCAATGTGATGGAAGTTTTAATAGGTGGCCCTTCTGAAAAAGTAGGTTTAATGCCCGGAGATAAAATCATCAAAGTTGACACACTTTTAGCAACGGGAAAATCCATTAATAACGTCTGGGTTCAAAATCACTTGCGCGGAGTCAAGGGTTCAAAAGTTAAGATTTTTGTCAAAAGAGGACGTAATCCTGAGCCACTCGAATTTACCATTACCCGTGGAAAAATTCCTATGAACAGCATCAATGTCTATTTTATGGCCGATGATAAGACCGGATATATAAGACTCGAACGCTTTGCTGCCACATCACAGACAGAATTTGATAGTGCCATCAACAAGTTGAAGGCACTCGGAATGAAAAATCTCATCTTTGACCTTCGCGGTAACGGAGGTGGTTACCTTAATGTTGCCTTCGCCATTGCTGATGAGTTTATAAAAAACGGTCAAATGATTGTCTATACTGACAATTTTAGAAAAACCGGAGAAAATTTTAAAGCAACCAAATTTGGAAATTTTGAAGAAGGAAAATTGATTATTCTTGTGGATGAAGGAAGCGCTTCCGCCAGTGAAATTGTCTCCGGAGCCATTCAGGATTGGGACAGGGGACTCATAATGGGAAGACGTACTTTCGGAAAAGGACTTGTTCAGAAGCCTTTGATTTTGACTGATAAGTCAGAGCTTCGTCTTACTATCTCACATTATTATACCCCCACCGGAAGATGTATTCAAAAACCCTATGATGATGGAATCGACAGTTATCAGAGAGAACTTACAGAACGGTATAAACATGGTGAATATCTGACTCCGGATAGTATTTCTTTTCCTGATTCCCTTAAATATTATACTCCTAATAAAAGAGTGGTTTATGGTGGTGGCGGCATAATGCCAGACATTTTTATTCCAATGGACACCACTAAATACTCATCCCTATTTAATGAGCTTTTTCGCAAAGGAGTTTTCGGGGCTTTTACTCTTGATTACATGGACTCTTATCGTAAAGAATTACTTTCAAAATACCCAACTATCAGTGATTTTAAAAATAACTTCCAGATTTCCGATGAAATGTACAGCCAGTTGATGGATTATGCTAAAAAAGAAGGTGTTAACGATTCTGTTCCATTTAATTTTACTTCCCGAATCGGTTATTTTATTAAAGATGAGAAGAATAAACTTGACTCTTTGTATTCAAATATAGAAGATTTGGAGAACTGTAAAGAATTTGAAGAAATGTTGATTAAGTATATGAAGGATTCCTACTCCGAATCGCTGAAACTCAGAAACCTTGACAAAGCACCTATATATATAAAGGAATACCTGAAATTTGAAATTGCCCGTAATATGTTCAGCTTTGGAGAAGCGTATCAGATTTTTTTACTTAGCGATGATACCTTTTTACAAGCAATTCAACTTATTCAGGATGATAAAACTTTTAAAAAATTTAAAGTAACTCATTGATGATTTCCAAACAAACTATTGATGAAATTTTATTGGTTACTAAAATTGAAGAGGTTGTTGGTGACTTTGTTTCCTTGAAGAAAAGAGGCATTAACTGGGTGGGTTTATGTCCTTTTCACAATGACAAAAATCCTTCCATGTACGTCAGTCCGAGACTTGGTATTTATAAATGCTTTGTATGTGACTCCGGTGGTCCGGCAGTACATTTTCTCATGGAACATGAAAAAATCACCTATCCCGAGGCATTGCGATATCTTGCAAAGAAATATAATATTGCAATTGAAGAGGAACAGGAAAAAAGTGCTGAAGAACTTGCTGCTGAAACCGAAAGGGATAGTTTATTCATTCTGAATGCATTTGCCGAGAATTTCTTTGTTAACCAGCTTTTTAATACCGATGAGGGTAGGGCAGTAGGTCTTAGTTATTTTAAAGAGCGTGGATTTAATGAAGCCACCATCAAGAAATTCAGACTGGGATATTGCCCTGAAAATTGGGATTCATTTACTCAATTTGCTTTAAAAAATGGTTATAAAACAGATTTTTTGTTAAAAGTAGGATTAACAAAAAAATCGGAGAGTGAAAAGCTTTTTGACTTCTATCATGGCAGGGTAATTTTCCCGATTCATAATACTATTGGTAAAACTGCCGGGTTTGGTGGTCGGATACTCAAAAAAGCAGATAAGGTTGCTAAATATTTCAATTCTCCAGAGAGTGAAGTCTATCACAAAAGTGACCTCCTCTACGGTTTTTATTTTGCCAAAAAAGCGATCCGAAGTAAGGACAATGTATATCTTGTGGAAGGATATACCGATGTGATCTCTCTTTTTCAAGCCGGGATAGAAAATGTGGTAGCTTCTTCCGGAACTGCTCTTACTGAAGGGCAAATAAAGCTCTTGTCTTCTCAGACTCAAAATATTACGGTCGTTTATGATGGAGATGTTGCGGGTGTAAAGGCTTCTCTTCGGGGAATAAATATGTTGTTGGAAGCGGGTCTGAATGTGAAGATAATTTTATTGCCTGATGGGGAAGACCCTGACTCGTTTGCTCGGGTTCACCGTGATTCTGAACTGCTTGATTATTTTGAAAAAAACGCCACTGATTTTCTCTTGTTTAAGGCGAAAGTCCTTTCCAAAGAGGCCGGAAATGACCCGATGAAAAGAGCTTCCATGGTCACTGATATTATTGATACTATTGCGGATGTAAAAGATAATATTGCCCGGGCTTTTTATATTAAAGAGTGTGCTGAAATGTTCCAATTGAGCGAAGAAATGCTTAATGCTCAATTGAGAAAAACTGTTTGGAAAAAAATTAATAAAGGGAATCAAAACGCCGGTATTTCCTCACCTCCTCCGTCATTATGTGTTCCTCAACCAAACAAGCCTGTAAGGTCTAACCCTTTGGACCTTGTCGAAAAAAATATCATTTTGCTGATTTTAAAATATGGCATTTTTGAAATTTATATAGAAGAAGCAAACGAAAAGGGAGAGCCTGTTCTGACAAAGATACGCATAGATCAGTATATTTTTAATGAGTTTGAAAAAGAGGAAATCCGTTTTAAATCTCCATTATTTCAAAAAATATATGAAGAATATGCTCTTATTGCTTCTGAAGCTAATGATCAGGATGAAATAAAGAAAGCTTTTACTCTTAATCAGGATCGAGAAATAAGTGATTTTGCAACTCCCTATCTCATTGAGGTTGACCCTATTTACAGTCCGGACTGGGAGAAACGTTTTGAAACGGCAACCAATACTATTAATAATAGCATACAAAAATTGAATAATGAAGTTGAAAATATGATTAATATGTTTAAACTTAGACTTTTGGAAAATCACAAACAACTTCTTATCAAAGAATTGAAAAATCCTCATCCGGAAGATATCCAACAACAGATAACAACCAAGCTAATGTTAGTCTTAAAACACCGCCAGCAAATTGCAGATTTATTAGGCACCGTTGTTACTCGTTAAGAAATTTATTATAAAAATAAATTTCTTAATTAACTTTATTTTTAACTAATTATCTTGTACGAGTTTATTCAAACGACGTGTTTTTGTGTTCAATGGAAAAAATCGGTTATCAACATTTTTTCAACATCAAAAAATAATCAGCATGTTTTGAGTGGCAATATCCATTCATCATAATTATGGCTTTTATCAAGACTTTTTTTTAAATCTGCTAACCACCTGCTACATTTGCCAATGCTGTTTGTTATTTTTTTAGGTAAAAAAATGACACAACTTAAATTAAAATATATAATATATTATATATAAACTATTGTATTTTTTTGTTTTTTGTGTTACTTTTACGAGGCAGAAATAAATTTTAAAACAGAATAGAAGTAAAAAAAAAGGAGTTCTATGAAAAAAAAATAAAAAAAAATAATAACTGGGCATTGTTAATTCAATTGTTTCCTATGTGTTTAATTTGCAACGACATAGAAAATATTATATATAAATATATATTTTTAATACAATTTCCTCGGCTATAAAATATAAAATAACTATCTGAAATAAAATGTTTGAAAGTGTCGATTTTTCTTCCAAAATCATGAAAAAATGCCATTAAAAAGTGTTCAAATTCTTCTAATTTTTGAATTTTGAGCACAAAAAAGAGAATGAAAAAGGCAATTAAATTTTTTCGTGTAATTAATTCAGTATTTTGGGGAGGTAACTCTTCCAATAGCAAAACCAGCCTCTTTTCTTTTCTCTTCTTCTTCTCTTTTACTCTTCTTTTTTCTTCCTTTTTCTTTGCAAACAAAGCTTCGGGTCAATCAATTACTGATTTTACTCCGAATAAATCTTGTTTCGGTTCTAATATTGTTGTTACCATAACAGGAAACGATTTTTTAGGAATTGATAGTGTTAAATTTAACGGAGTAGCGGCCGTTTTTATCATTAATAATGACTCCGTTATTGTAGCGACAGTGCCACCTTCTGCCACTACCGGCAGCATTGTACTGATAGATACCAATGCATTATCTGATACTTCCCAAACTGATTTTATAGTCGACAATTTGCCAAATTGTTTTATTACAGGAAATTTTAACCTTCTTTGCCCCTCATTCAGTAATACTTATTCGGCTCCGGCAGAGATGCAAAGTTATGTTTGGTCTATTACCGGTAACGGAACCATTCCCGGAGATAATAATGATTCTACTGTTACTATTGTTTCCGGCAATGAATGTGATTCGACATTTACTTTATTCCTGAACATAACAGATACTAATGGTTGTCATTCGGATTGTCAAAAGGTGGTAAATGTGGGAGATACTTTGTCCCCGACTATAACGGGGACCCTATCAGACACAATCCTAGTGGGCTGCACCCAGTCAGACAGACCAGCGGCAACCAACACCCAACACGTTAGCCTATTTGAGAGCAAACGGCTTATCTGTCAGTGATGCTTGCGGCGACTCCGGCCTGACGGTAACCAGCAGTGATGGAACGCCGACCGGCAGCTGTCCGATAACCATTATCAGAACTTATACAGTAACGGATGCCTGCGGAAACAGCAGCACGGTAACCCATACGATAAACATAAGAGACATAACCTCTCCGACAATTGCGGGAACCATAGCAGCCACGACTGTAGACGGTTGCAGTGCGAGTGAGGCTTCAACGCTAGTAGTTCCCCAGACAACAGTAGCAGGACTTGAATCACTGGGATTAACAATAGGG
>JAGVVH010000425.1 GCA_019135895.1 Bacteroidota bacterium
ATTTCCGAAAATTCTTTGTCAGATCGTTGAATATTACTGTTCGGGAATGGTCCGGGGCTTAAGTTCGCTGGGGCTGCGTTTTCTTATGCTTTGCTCGAATATTTCGATGGGAGTATAGGATGATAAAAAAAAGAGGGGTAACATAACCCCTCGTTTTTATTATTGGCGTCCCCATGGGGAGTCGAACCCCAGTTACAGGCGTGAAAGGCCATAAAATACCATTTCTTTCATTTTATCCGTTTTTCTTTGTTTTGCCTCTAATTAAATAAAATAAAATATATCATGATGTTATCTTTACATTGACTTACTTCTCTTTTCATGTATATTTATCTCAAGCGTGGGGGATATAGTGGGGGAAATAGATTGGAAGGAGATGGTAGATGCCAAAACAAAAGCGCATTAAAACGAAATATCCGGGCGTATATTTTATTGAGGTTGATGGAAAGGCAGGATCTGACCGAATTTATTATATCCGGTATCGTTTACGGGGGAAGGTCATCGAGGAAAAGGCCGGACATCAATTTTCTGATGGTATAACAGAGGCGCGAGCAAACGCTATTCGGGCGGATCGGATCAGAGGAAAAGCGCTTTCAAACGAGCAACGCCGCGAAGCAGAAAAGACGGCGAAGCTGGCAGAGGCTGGTAAGTGGACCTTGACAAAGTTATGGGATGAATACAAGGCACAAAAACCCTCCGATTCAATACCAGTAAAATATGATGGTTACCGCTTCAACAAGTATCTGAAGCCGAAGTATGGGGACAGGGAGCCCTCTGAGTTTCACCAATTGGACGTTGACCGTATTCGGGTAAATCTCTTGAAGGAAAAGTCGCCTCAAACAGTCAAGCACATCCTTGGGCTTCTAAAGCGGTTGTGCAATTTTGGCGTGAATAAAAGGTTGTGCCCAGGTATTGGCTTCAAGATCGAAATGCCGAGAGTTGACAATCAGACTACGGAGGACCTCTCCCCGGATCAGTTGAAAAGCCTCTTGAAGGCCATAAACGAATCAACAGACATCCAAGCGGCAGCATTTATGAAAATGGCCCTGTTTACGGGGATGAGACGTGGTGAACTGATAAAGCTGCAATGGAAGGATATTGATGAGGATCGAGGTTTCATCATGATACGAAACCCGAAAGGCGGAAAAACTCAAATGATCCCTCTGAACGATCAGGCGAGGGAAATCCTGAAGAATCATCCCCGGAAAAAGGATCATGTCTTTGTTAGAGAAAATGGCTTGCCCTTCACGAATATTATAAACAAACGAGTCCGGGTTATCAAAGAGGCAGCGGAATTGCCGGATGACTTTAGACCACTTCACGGTTTACGCCATGTTTATGCGTCAATGCTTGCCTCTTCCGGTCAGGTGGACATGTACACCCTTCAAAAACTACTGACCCACAAGAGCCCCTTGATGACCCAGCGTTATGCTCATTTGAGGGATGAATCATTGAAAAGGGCTTCAAATTTGGCAGGCAGTATAATTACGGATATCACGAACGCGAAATCAGAAATTGCAGAAAATCAGTCGTCATAATAAACAACTTTGAGAGAAATGGAATATGACATCTAAGACGAGCACAAATAAAAAACTAAACGCAGCGAATAAATCGGAGAATATTTCAATCAAAGATGAAAGAGGTGTTATTGTTCTTGATGCCTTGATGAACATTATACTGGAAACACGAGGCGCGAAGGGTTATTTGTTGAGAAATATTCCACCAGGCGCAATAGAAAGTTACGAATTATGGGAACGTTTGCATGATGCTGATGATACCATTCGATATCTAACTGACTTCATCATAAAGTATCATACTGATTTCCCCTTAATAGCTGTTTGTGAAAATTCCAAAAGCGAAATTGATAGGCTGTACAAAGCAATAAAAAAGGCAGCTCGAAAAAATAAAACATCAATAGAAGGTCTAGCAAAGGGTTTGATGAAAGAGGCAGTTTATAAGGAATATGATGATAATATCCAATCTTTCAAATTTGTTAAACGTGAGCACTTGGATATCATCTATGAATTTTCTGGTGGGCAAATGAAAAGAGATTTTCGTGATGCTTTAATTCGGAAAATTATTAAAGAAACTGAAATTAATGTGAAGAACTTGCAAAATAAAATTTCCTGCTACTACGAAAAACAATGATTGCAAGCAGTTGACAAAATAATCGACTTAACACTGAGTCGATACAAGCCATAAAAATTCACGTATAAAGAAGGCGCGTGGGGAAAATGTTGGGATTACCAACACACACCATGCGCCTTTTGTTATTTATGAACAGCATTGAAAGGAGAAAATATTTTTATGAACGAGAAAGAGTACCTAAACGAAAAAGAAGTGAGCCAGAAAATTTGTCGGGCTCTCAGTTCCTTACGAAATGACCGATTCAACCGGCGAGGAATTCCATATATCAAGGTTGGGCGTTCGGTCCGCTACAGTTACAATGACGTGATTGCCTTCATGGAAAGCCGTAAGGTCATAACTGAAAGCGTTTAAATCTCATAGATGGAAAATTATGATGACAGAAGAAAAATGATTTTATTAAATCATAGACAATATATAACTATGCGAAACTATTATATATTTCTTGACTTTCTGCCAATATTATGGTATAACCGTCTTAAATTTAAAACATGCCCGTGGGTTCGTATGGGACTTTATGGGAACCATCCCGTGCCGGATGGTTTTCCATTTTTAAGGAGGTATTTATGACTCAGCAAAAGCCAGATTTTTCATTGTTAGCAAAAAAATGGCCTTCCTCTTTCGTAGCTCGTCAGGAAGTAGAGAAGTTCACGGGAGGCATGGTCAGCGTTAAGTACTTGGCAAATCTAGATTGCCAGGGACTTGGGCCCAAAGGACGAATAAAGGTAGGAAGGAAGATTGCTTATTCTGTAGATTCATTCGTGGAATGGTTGGAATCAAGAGCATGTTTAATTGAAGGATAGCAAATTCATGGATACTGATTTTTATCGTTCACAAGGGATAACTGCCTCAGAGTTGATGCAAAAATCCTTTCCTGAACCCAAATGGGCTATCCCAGGAATTTTGCCCGAAGGACTTAATATTTTGGGAGGTAAGCCTAAAAAAGGAAAATCGATCTTGGCGCTTAATATATGCCTCGATATTGCATTAGGAAAGCCGGCACTAGGAAAAATCCACATTGAAGGAGGGTCAGTAATTTACTTTGCCCTTGAAGATAATTATAGACGGCTCCAAGAACGGATGGCAACAATGTTAGGCGATGATGATGCGCCTGAGCGATTGACCCTTTTTAATGAGATAAGAGGCGATGACAATTCAAAATTAATAAAATTGGAACAGGTGATCAAAAACCACGATAATCCCAGGTTAATAGTTATTGATACATTAGCAAAGTTTTATCCTTCGAAGAGTGCAAACCCTAATTACGATGAAGACTATAAACGGGCGGCCATAATTAAGGAAATTGCAGATAAAAATAAGATCTCAATACTTTTAATTCACCATTTAAGAAAAACTGAAGCTGATGACGTGATGGACACATTTTTAGGCTCTCAAGGTCTGACTGGTGCAGCGGACGGATTACTGGCAATGGTTGAGGGGGAGGGACAATCTGATAGTAACCTTATTATTACCGGGAGAGATGTCGAGAAAACTGCTTTTGGCCTAAGATTTAATCCAGATACATTGCGCTGGATTGTTTTGGGAAATGCCAGTGAAATAAGATCAACGCCAAAGCAACAGAAAATCGCTGATGTTTTAGAAAAAAGCACAGAACCTTTGACTCCTAAATTAATAGCAGAGAAAACAGGACTTCGGGAACAGTATGTTAAAAATACTTTACCGAAACTAATCAGTGAAGGAGGCATCAAGAAAACAGAGCGTGGTTTATATGTATTCGTTCATCAAAAATGAATACTATGAGTCCTTTTATTATGATGGGTACTATGAGTACCATGATTACCGTCCATTCCGGGTCATGACATGATAGTACCAATGTGGGAACATTATTTGTTTATTTGTTAATAATTACATAATGTTACATGATGGTACTCGTAGTACTCATGGTATACCCACGAAATAAATTTTGTTTTTGGCAAGAAACAGCTTGGTTAAACGATCATGAGTGAATTGTATTTCATACAACAGAAAGGCCTGAATTTGATTAAAGATCTGAAAAGGAAATTTGCTTGATGGTTTTTAAGTCTTTGGCGCGAGTTAGGAATCTTAGAAATATGAATCTTAAGTCTTTAATCATGGGACTAAAAACTGGAAACTTTGACTTCTCAGGGGGACGTGTCAATTTTTGACACATCTGAAAAAAAGTATTTTTTAACAGTCTTATCCTAGAATAAATAAATTGGAGGAAATTATGAAAGAGCTGAAAGCAAAACAAATACTAGATAAAGCTTTAGAACTCGAAGATGGGAGTGAGCTTTACGTAACATGTAAAACTTCTGAAGGAAAAAATTTTTTATATTTAGACTTAATGCGCCAGAGAAAACAGGCAGAGAAATATGAATCAATAGTGATCCGGCAAAATGACAATAACATCATTCTTACAAAGCAAAACTATACATCAATTTTCATCAGAAAACTTAACGGTAGTCGAGAAAACGTCAGCTTCACCGAGTAAGGTAAGCAAATCAGAGAAGGTATGACACCATAAAACAACATATTTTCATCATAACCATTATCACGGAGGCAAATAAGATGGGAAGGCCACATAAAAATATCGACGAAGTAGCCCTTCTACAAATGAGAGGTGAAAAGAAGACTATGAAAGAAATAGCCAAAGCGCTGAATGTCTCAGTGCCTACTATTACTCGGCGCATTGCCGTTTTACAACATGACAAAGGCATCCTCACGAAATACCGCCAGCTCCAAGGGCTTCAGTTGACTGAACTCCAAGCGCGAATCCTTGAAAATGTTGATAAAAGAGATTTTGGAAACGATTCTCTAATAGAGCTTATCCAAGCGTTTCTTGTCCTCAAGAAAGCTGAGATTTCTATTCAGGGAAAGGAATCTATCAAGGTCTGGGGGCTTCTGGATCATCTCCAAGCATTAGAGAGTCTTGAATGAAATGGTGGGTCATAAATTATTTTTTTTGCTTTTTCTGAATAATCAAATTTGTTTCAATTGAATTAATTCCGCTGACCACATCAAAAAATATTTTGAGAGCTTCCGGAGATGATCCGTTGACTGCTGCCACTATAGTTTTTTTCATGTTTTTGATCTCATCTGGTTTGGAAGGCAAGACAAGCAAATCATTGACAGTAACTTTTAATCCTTTGGCAACCTTCACTAATGTATCAATAGACCAATTCTTTTCCCCGCGTTCAATTGCGCCGATGTGGGTATAATGCAAATCAGACTTGTAGCCCAGTTCTTCTTGGGATAACTTCCGCTCCTTTCGTAATTGACGAATCCGAACACCAATCAGTTTTTTAACGTCTTCCACGTTATCCCCCTTAATGACTTATTTTTATAAGTAATAAGGGCAATACAAGCCACAGCCTTAAATAACTATTTTAGCTTGATATTAATTATTATAAACTGTATTAACTAGAGCAAAGAGAAGATTGCCTTGATGTTGGTACAGTTAATCCCCATAAAGGATGCAGTAACTTTCGAGAGGCTGGTTATGATTGGATTTTAAGACCCCATTTCTTATGCCCGGAATATGGGGTTTTTATTTTCATCTTGATTATTCAGTGGTCATACAAATGTTCGGGGAATAATTATGAAGCGCGTCATCATCATCCTTGTTGCAATTGCGATAGGTGGTTATTTTGCTTATGACTATTATCAAGATAAAATTGAAAAGATGGAAATAAAAGAAGCTCGCCAAAAAGAAAGAGAATTACAGCATATTGCAGTTGCCCAAATGATCTCTAAATATAATGCGGTCAACGATTGGGAGGAAAAACTTAGTGAAGGTAGATTTAACATTAGAAAAAAAATATTGACGATGGAGCTAGAAAAATCATGGTTGATCGATAGACCCATTTTATTCAAGGGCAGAATCAGAGACATTTACATTTTAGACGCAAGTAACTACCGAACAATCATTGATGGATTGAACATATTCAGAGGGGGATCAGCAATCAGCGACCAGTTGGCCCTTTCTCTTAACTGTCAAAAAGGGATGATTGATTCTTTTTTAAGAACAAACAAGGACGCATCTTCAGTTACGGTTGCGGTTATTGCAAATATCAATAAAGTTGAACCTGGATTTCGTAAAATAGAAGAAGGCGGAGAAAAGGAAATTAAAATTGGAATCGGTGATTGCATAGACATTCTTTTGTATGACACATAAAAGGAAAACAAAGAATGAATAAATCAGTGTCAATTTCCAATTTATTTTTGGGAATATTTAATCGCTTTTTCAAACTCACCGTGATCATTTGCTTCATAATATTTCTGATAATCTATTATCAATCAACATTGAACGACAGATATCAGTACTACCCTCCATCTGCGGAAAATATCGACTGCATAATTTTTGATAAGAAAAAAGGTGAGATTTATACTTTAACTTCGTATGATGTTGGCGATAAAGAGAAAAAGTATGTGTGGGTCAGCATGTCTCCATTTAGTAAAATGGAAACATTTGATATTGATTTGAACAAAGAATGATTTGAGCGTGGAAGATGAATCTACGAAAACATATGAGCCGATCACAAGCGCACCAGTCAAAATATGATTTTGGGTAAAATGAATTAAATGAGTAATCCCCTTTACGTGATAATCCACAAAGCACATGAGCAAAGCTGGTGTGTGACACCTTACTGCACAACATGCGGCTCTAGCAAATATCGAAACGCACTCCAGGAATTATCCGGTCCTTCCGGCGGTGGTCTCGTAGATGCTCTTGCTGACATTGATCTTCAAGAAATTTCCCTATTACCCAATTGGCAAGATGCGCTGATTATCGCCATCACGGATTTACCTTTATTGCAGCAAGTAGAAGGTGTCTTGGAGGCGTGGCTTCCGAAAATATCGGATAATATAGCTTTGGCCGATTTGATCTTGTATAAAATCGTCCGCTATATGAGAAAAGATAATGCGATCAGAAACAATTGGATCGATCGCTGCATAGATATCGCCATAAATTCAAGAAACTTTTCCTTAATAGAGTCTCTGCTTCTCGTATTAAAGCGCGAAGCATGGAACTATCGAAAGTTAATCGCGATAGCCAAGGAATACTCTTATTCTTCTGCGCAAATGGACAGAGTGTTACGAAATTCTTACAAATTGAAGGCTATGGGCTCAGTTTAAATATGAACAAACCTAAAATACTAATTGCTGATGATGGAGAATCGCAACGCTATTTGCTCAAGGGATTTCTGCTCCGCGAGGGTTATCTGGTTGACGAGGCGGAAAACGGCATCAAGGCTCTCCAATGTGTAAAAGATCAGCACTTTGACATTATCCTTCTTGATCATAAAATGCCGGGCATGAACGGTGTGGAAGTGCTGAAGGAAGTCAAAAGAACAAATCCCGAAATCGCCGTGGTAATCATTAGCGCCTACGGAACCATTGAACGCGCTGTGGAAGCAATGGAAGCAGGGGCTTTTTATTACATCACAAAGCCGGTTGAGCTGGATAGATTATTGATTCTTTTGGATCACATTTCCAATCGTCATTTTCTGATTAAAAAGGATAAACAGATATTGCACCAGGAATTAGGAGATAATGATGGTGTAATCGACACCATTAGCAATCAGCGCTATCAAAAAGCAGAGAACATAACGGGCAAGGAACTAGCCAGCATGCTGATACGTTACTTAAATTCATGCCCTGATAATTACATGACAACCGTGAATTGACACGGCGATCTATTGTAATTTAAAAAAAAGGAGAAAGCACAAAAAAGACATGTGCTACAACACATAAAAATGAGGGATTATTATGAAACAGTCTTTCGCGATTATGTTGTCATTTTCATTACTGGTCAGCATTTTTTTGCAAGGTTGTGGAGTTGCCAATCAACCGTATGTTAAAAATGATGCGTCTGAAGCCGCGCCTCTCAAAATGATCCGCTACGAGACGCCTAATGTTCGTGTCTATACCACTGGTGGAATGGTGGGTGTTATTGTTACGTCTGCTGTTCTTTTTGGAATTATAGGCGGCGGTCTAGGTTATGCAGCTCATTATGCTTCGACAATAGAGTCAGATACCCCTGAACGCCTCGATTTTGGCAAACTGGTAATGGATAAGTTTGTTGAAAGATCTAAAAAGGAAATCCCGAATTGGCCAGCAATGATTGTTCAAGAGAAAGCTGTCGAGAAAGCTGTTGAAAATGCTACGGCAAAAGACTTTAATTTACCTGTTGACACATCCTCCTATCTTATAGAACTTTTGGTTAACGACATCAAAATTGAAGAAGGTTCCGGATTAGGAACAAAAACGACCATAACCATGAAAGACACTGAAGGAAAGAC
>JAGVVH010000036.1 GCA_019135895.1 Bacteroidota bacterium
GAAAAAATTTAAGGAATTGTACGAACAGGAAGCATTTAATGATATTCTTCAAGACTTAGTAGATCAAGGTTTGATTCCTGCCGCTGAATTAAATGAAAGAGTAGAGCAGCTATCATTAATTTACAGCAAGATTAAATCGTACAATGCATTAATTGACTCCATAGAAGTTAATTACAATCTTTATGAAGATCAAAACAAGCAACTTCATGCAAAAGTATCTTCAAAATTTTCAAACTTTACTATTATTTCTCATCAATATTTTAAGGATAATAATCTAGAAGGTGAGATCATCTTCAAGGCAAAGAAAGTTCATGCTGTTGTTAGAAATTTCTTATTAGTCGAAATTAATAATCAGAATATAACGGCGAATTATAATATCATTCTTGAATTATTGCGCAATGATGGTTTTGAAATTACTTCTAACACATCATCTGCTGGGTTATCAGATGTCAAGATTGTGATTAGAAATACATGTGAAAAAAAAAGTCAGATGTTGTTTTCCAACAAGATAACGTTTCTCAAAAAACAGCAGCTAATAAGACCGTAAAAGAATCACTACCAAATAGTAAGAAGCAAAAAGATCAAAAGACTACTGCGAACAAGAAGCAGAAGAAAGAGACTGTAACCCATAAATCAAATACTCAAAAAGTCATAATGACCTATGCAAAAACAAAAGATTTTATTTCTAGTAATCTGCCATTGTTAAAAAGAATTTTCAAGGAACATGTTTCGCCTGCGGCAATCCGCTTACTAAAGAATGACACCGTAATGGCATTTGCTATAAGGCACAGCTATTATTTTCTCCCCCCACAAGTTACAGTAATTCTTTCTCAGGAAATGTATGTTGCGGGTTGTATGGCAAGCAGAAAAATGATTATCAATTATGTTACCTGAGTTTTTTAAATTAAAAAGAGAAACCATTGATGCAACTTTAGATGATGAATAATGTGATTCTCAAACCTATACAAAATCTATGCTTTAAGGAGGTATTAACATGCAGTGGGAATTCAAGATGCTCAAATTCGAAATCCACAGAGGTATTATCGATGTCTCTGTAAACGAACGTAAATGTGAAGCAGAAATGAATACGCTGGGTAAAGACGGTTGGGAGCTCGTCAATTCTTTTGTTACAAATGACTGCGATGGCATGACAAATCTTGTTCTAATGACGTTTAAAAGAGAAAAGAGATGCTAGATATAGCAGCAACTTATATCTTTGATTTTGAATGGAGTTTGTGTAGATAACTTTAAAATAAATTAATGAAAATGGAGGGTAACATGAAAAACAGTAAATTAATGGCCATTGTTTCTGCAATATTTATCTTAAGCCTTTTTGCATGCAGTAACCTTAATCTTTCTAATGAGGATGCTAAAATAATCATTTCATCAAATTTTAAAAATGGTGGTTTAATAGAGTGTGAAAAAGAAATTGAGGTAAAAAATGCTTCGTCGATCATTAGTTTGATTCAAGGAGGTTATTTAGTTGCAGGTGTGGAAAATGTTGTTGACCTGAGAGAGTCTGTGGGTATGTTAGTAAATACATTACCTTTTGGGCCGTCCATTAACGGAAAACAATACGTTCGTGGTTCCAATATTTATCCAAAAGGCGCCATTAGACAGACTACTATGGCCGGTATATCCTCCACCAGTGCAACATTTGAAGGTGCCGTAAAGAAACAAGCGGTCAAAGAAATAAAAGAAGTGTCTATTGATAAAACCTCTAAGACTGCCATTGTAACATATCTTATGGGTTATGAACCCGTTGAGCCTTTCCATTCTTCAGTATGCACGGGTAATCAATCAAAGGACTGCGACCTATCCGCAACAAATATTATCAAGGTTACCTTACAAAAAGGAGATAAGGGGTGGCAAGTAATTGATAAGATGTATGACAAAGCTATTAAGAAAACGAAGACAGATGAATAATGGGCAGATAAAAGAGTAGAATATAAAAAAATCCCCGTCACTGAATGACCATAAATTATTTAATTTCAGTTTAAGTTTGCTTTTTAACCCCGTCAAAATGACGGGGTTTCTTTATTGTCCGAATCATA
>JAGVVH010000392.1 GCA_019135895.1 Bacteroidota bacterium
ACAAAAGCCATTGAGTTTTTTCCAAATTTCGAATTTGTATTATATTCTAAACAATCAGCAATTATTTCTACTGCTTCGTCTATTCCTCTTGAAGAACTCCCAATAGGATTAATCTCAGCATAATCCCAGATTATGGGATAAGATTGCCTGCCGAATGTACGCATGACTGTCTCGCCGTGTATCGTAACCCACCAACATTGTGAAGAATTAGAATCAATTAACCGATCTATTGCTAATGAGATACAACAACGCAAAGGTTCGATAATATTTTTATCGATTTTCTCAGATGAACACCATCGCTCAAAAGAATTAATTAACCAATTAGCAGCAACCAATTGGCGCTTGTTAAATAAATCCTCAAAACTTTTTGCGCCATATGTTGGCGGGGCAAAATAACCGCTTGCAGATGAAGGAAGTTTTTCATCAGGAAAAGACAAGGGATTGTTCTTTTTTTCTTCATTATAAAGAATTTCAGCTTTTTTATATGCGCTCAAATCTTCTTTATTGGTTAATCTATAATATTTTTTCCCACTAGAATTTATAGCCACAATCGCATATAATCTAGCATTAGATGATCCACCCTTTTTTAACCGCAACTGGTCTCTGATACGATTAACTGGGGTAGTATAGCCACAGATAGGACAGGTTACAGCCCCTCTGCGAACAGTTCCGTCCTTAACATCCTTAGCTTTTGCATTCTCAATAATTTCAAATTCAATTTCTTTTTTTCTACTATCTGTCTTAAATCGTACAGCAACAGAGTTCTTGCCTTTCTGAGCCAACCATAATGATTGAATTAACGGAACCTCGGCCCCACATTTTGGTCCTTCACAATTAATTACCCTCGCCCATAAATATGCAAAAGGGGAACCGCCATCAGCACCCTTTGGATAAAATTTTACTAATTCTTTTTTTGCAATTTCACTTGCCCATTTACCCCATTGCCTTAATCCTGTTGCCAAACTTATTCCATATTTTGGTAGATATTCGACCAATATTTTATTTATTAAAACTGGAATAGGATTTAGGTCGGAAGCATAAACATCTGCGCCTATCCGTAATGCTTCAAAAGGAATTGCACCTCCACCACAAAATGGATCCAAAACTAATGGATGCGTATCTTTAATATTGAACATGCTTGCATGGGCTACATTTATGAGGTTTCGAGAAACTGTATTAAAGTCATCATTATTTGAATTTTCCCAATCAGAATAATCAGAAATAAAATCTAGCAGAGCTTGTCGCAATTCGTACAAATCATTAAGATTCCTTTTTTTACCACCCCTTTTATCTCGCAATTCTTTTAAAAGACTTTTAGCTGCATTTTTAAATTCAACTGGACATAATGTATCTACCGGATCAGGAAGTAATGCTGCCAATGTAACGGCTCTACATGCCACTAATGGTCTTCTAGCCCACCATATATGCAACGCAGATATATGTCCTGTTTGCCGACCTGCCTTCTCTCTTCTGGCGTGTGCAGAAATTAGTTTTATCGGTAAATCAACTTCTATAAGTCGTTTTGGATAACTATTCATTTTCTTAACGATTCCTTTAACAAACTAGTAATTGTGTCTCTATTATTTGCTGATAGATTTTCAACATAGCATTCTGCTGATTGTTGAATTAAAGCATTTTTATTAATTGATATTCTTTCAGCTAAATGGGCAAACCATTCATGATGATCAATATCTTTCATCGTTGCACTAAAACCAGGCACATCAAATTCATATTTTTCACGAAAGAAATCAATAACGTTTGCGGAACCTAACAGTTCTTTCTCTGGTGCAAGACCACCTGGTAGTTTAAAAATATTATCTGCAGGACTGTCGTTCTTATCGCCATCTCTAACGGCAGCAACAGGTAAACCGGTATCCTTTAATGCTTTCATAACCGAATGGATTGTTTTTGTATCACCAGTACTATGTATCTTAACCGACTTTAGAAATGCATAATCCGCTTTTCTCAGAATTTCAGTCAAAACAGCCCCAGCAACTTCATCTTCAACCAATATATGAAGAGCTTTATCATGACCTTCTGTCATAAGACTAATAGCTTGTGCAGTTGTAATACCTTTTATTGGTCGCAGACCAACAATACTTCGATCAAGATATATTCTGGATGCTGATGGCAGCGCACTGAGTAAGTACTCACTATGCGTAGATATTAGAATTTGATGTTTCTTTTCAATGCACACATCAATTAAATATTTACCAAATTCATGCTGCGCACTTGGATGTAATGACGTCTCGGGTTCCTCCAGAAGTACCAAGCTTTTATCCGGTAGTGTCTGCAATCTTCTAATTATATGCTGTGTTCGACCTTCACCACATCCCATGTTAGCTTCTGAATACTTATTCCCAGCACGAATCACAGTGACTACTTCACCTTTTCTGTCGTTATGTTTAACTTCATTATTTTCCATAGCATCATAACTACAGCCAAGAATTTTGCATGCCCAATTTTTTGAACTTTCCGCTAGTGGTTCTGTCCTAAGAACTGAAATATTTGATGCATTTCTTAAGACAAAATCACGTATTTCTATCTTTGGCAAATATAAACCCATGCCAGCAAAATAAACGGTTCTTTGGGGTTGCGACCTATAACCTGCCCACCTTTTTTCTGATTCACTTCTTTTGATATATACTGTTTTAATTGTTCTTTCTTCTTGCCAATAACCATATTCGACAACTGCATCAGTTTTAAAAGGCGCTGGATCAAGGATTCCTGAAACAATAAAATCTTTTATATAATATCTACGATTTTCTGAATCAATTTTAGAGTATGCAGCAGCGGCAAGTTGCAGCAATGTAGATTTTCCTGTACCATTTAAACCACAAAAAGCAGTGATTGGATTCTCAATGTCAATTATTGTTAAATCATGGCATCTAAAGCCTTGAATTTTTATTCTCATTAATAAATTGCCAAAATTTGCATACCTATTCTCTACACTGAAAAGACCTTGAAGCCTGTTGCGATGATCTGGCATTCAAACACCTCATTTATTAATAATATGTTCAGACTTATCCATTTAAAACAATATTTGCCTTTATTTGATAGTGTTCTATTTTCACTATAGGAATCCAATTTAATCGTGCCGGATCTTGAATAGTATGAACTTCAGGAGTTTTCGCACAATTGTAAACCACATACAGCCAGTAATCTTTCTTTAATCTTTCAGCAGTTTTGTACTCATTGGAAGTAAGTGCAATTTCGCCCACACTTGAACGTCCCTTTACTTCAATGAAACGAACCTCGATAGCTGTCTGCGGATCTTCGGGATGAGGCTTGCGGGAAATAAGATCGAAGCCCCTGTTTTCTTCTTCAACGCTTATCACGTTCCAGCCTCGTGCTTCCTCGAATTCAATGACCTTTTGAATAGCCGCCTTTTCAACTTCATCATCCCTTATCATTGCAGCAATATCGGGAGATTTACGCTCAGGATGAGGCAATACCCATGCACGGCCATGATGATGAATATCTGTTATGGTGCAGTTCCGTTCCTGTTGAAGCTCTTCACGCCTGCTTTCAAGACGGCCATTTAACTCAAAAATACGATCTTCCGTTGTTTTTATATTTGCCGCAAGTGGTTGGCTTGTGTCACCGTTCTGCTGAGCTTCAAGCAATTCTGCCATGCGGAGATTCTGACGGTTTAAGAGTTCATTAAGGCTTATTTCCAGATGACGAGAAATAGTTTCAGTCTCTTTTTCCCGCTGCAATCGTACTTCATCAAGCAGAGGATTTAATGCTTTCTGAATAAGAGTATTTTCAATAATATCCCTCTGAGGGAGTTTGCTATCATCAGGAACTTCATTTGTTCCAGTTGCCAACGATAAATCAAGAAAAATAGTGGGCTGACGTATACTCATTATGCCGTTCATGTCTGCCTGAACAACAAAAAGCTTTTGGTGAAGCACATTGCCCCTACCGTCACGAATGGCAGCAGAAAATACATCTAATCTATAGGGTTCTTTTTGGTGCAGGTCATAAAATAAAGCTCCCTGTCTTAAATCATGCTGTACCCGTTCAGAAATATCTTCACGAACACACTCAAAAAGAGGGTGTCCAGGAGTGACCCATTCAAAGGTCGGGTCTGATGTCAGTAATTTTTTATCAAATACTATCTGCTTATATTCCCTGCCGAGTTTGCCAAAACGTGGTTCAAGTTGTTCGCCAATCTGCCAAAGATTGCGTGGAATTCGGCCTACACGGTAAACATGCTTTTCTTTTGCAATCTCTTTTGGATGAACACCTGCATGAGGTGCCGCACTGGTAAAAAAATCTTCAATTACTTCTGGAACGAGACGGCGTTCTTTAGCCTCTGCTGATTTTCCAACAATAGCAGAAAGGTTCAGTTCTCGCTTTGCAAGTCCTTCAAGGGTTGAGTTTGTAATTCTTTTAAAACGCTCTGTATCAATTTCATTTATTATACGATTTTTAATGACCTCTTCCGTTAGGTTGTGGGCATACATATCCCGAACCATACGTTCAAGCATATTGGCTGGGAATACATCGCCAAGTACATTAAATATTTTTCCTGTGCGTTGGGGATCAAGGTCATCTTCAATTTTCTTCATACGCTCAAACAGTTTTTGAAGCACCCTGCCTTCACGGGTGTTGGTGGTGACAAAGTTAAAAATAAGACAGTCTTTTTCCTGACCATAACGGTGGATACGCCCCATACGCTGTTCGAGACGCATAGGATTCCAAGGAATGTCATAGTTGATCATGAACCAGCAGAACTGAAGATTGATACCCTCACCTGCGGCCTCTGTTGCGACAAGTAATTGACAGTCTTCTCGGAACTCACGCTCAGCATAAATTCTTGTGCCTGGCGTATCCCTGTCTCCGATTTTCATACCGCCATGAATCTGTGTAACGGCAAGTTTCCATTCGCGTAGCTTCGTTACTAGAAAATCAAGTGTATCTTTATGCTCGGTAAAGATAAGCAGTTTCATTTTGGTATCATTAAAGATGCCCTGGTCGGTAAGCACTTCTTTAAGTTTTATAAGCTTGGATTCTATCTCACGCTGTTCAAGAACCTTTGCCTTTT
Organism: Bacteroidota bacterium; assembly: GCA_019135895.1. Classification (GTDB taxonomy): domain Bacteria; phylum Bacteroidota; class Bacteroidia; order Bacteroidales; family WCHB1-69; genus JAGVVH01. The sequence goes on from JAGVVH010000392.1 coordinate 5,054, forward strand.
CAATCAACTTGCCAAGTTGCAGGATTTCTTCTCGTAATGCAGCGGGATCAACCGAGGCAACAACATCCTCAAGCTGTGAAATAATTTCCTGCTGTTCTTCTTCGGGCAGGTCGTCAAAATCTTCTGGCAGTTTTTTGTTTATCTGTTCCTGACGATAAGATTCGGGGTCTGCAAGAATATGCTCACGCTTTTCTTTCATTCGCTCAAGACTGCGTCGGACAGCGTAGATACTGGAAGCAAACCGACGCTGTAGCATGGCCATTGTAAATCCAAGAGCACGTCCACGAGCGGTGTCATCCTGTGCCGCCTTTATAGACTGATCCTCAACATACCTTGTAAGGGCGTCGTAGAAATCCCATTCTTCATCATCAATCTGAAACTCTGTGGTCTGAACGTTGCGTTTAGTAAAAAGCATCTTAACCTGACCAGTATCGGGGTCTGGAAAAGTAACAAGCGCCTCTTTAATACGTCGAAGGTAAAAGGGCGCTTCATGTCGTTGCATTGCTTCTTCAAGGCTTTTGATATCGCCATAAACATCCTTGTCTAGAAGTTCAAGAAACAAACAGAAGTTTTCGGGGTCGCCCTTATGCGGTGTGGCAGTCATTAAAAGATAGTGGTCAGTCATTTGAGACAGGGATTCACCAAGCTGATAGGCTAAGGTCTTTTTATCCGAACTATAAGCACTCATTTTATGTGCTTCATCAACAATAATTAAATCCCACTGGCTGCGAAGCAGGCTGTCTTTTGCATCGTCAATACGGGAAACCCACGAAATTGATGTTATAACCTGATTCCTATCCTGCCAAGGGTTTGAGCCGTAGTTTGCACGGAGCACATCACCTTTAATTATTTCAAACTGCTCACGGAATTTATCCTTCATTTCTCGTTGCCACTGGAAAGAAAGATTGGCCGGAGTGACAATTAGAATACGTTTCACAAGCCCACGTATCTTTAACTCTTTAATAAGAAGTCCTGCCATTATCGTTTTGCCCGCGCCTGGGTCATCGGCAAGCAGGAAACGAATACGGGGAAGTTTTAGAAAATAATCATAAACTGCTTCAAGCTGATGAGGAAGAGGGTCAACTCTTGCAATAGAAAGAGAAAAGTACGGATCATATTCATAGGCGAGTCCAAGCCGTAATGCTTCAATCCCAAGTCGGAATTTTCCAGCATCGCCGTCAAATGGTTCTTTTTCAGGCGTGGCTTCAAGTTTGGCAAGCTGGTCAGCATTGAGAATTGGTTCATAGACTTTTTGGCTCTTGAGACCTTTGCCGACAAGTTTAACCGAATCGCCCATAGGAATAGATACAATAATCTGGACTGGTTCGGGGAATATTGGGCCTTTGACAATAATGTTCGGTTTAAGTTGATCAATCAACATAAAAAAACCCCTGAAATGATTCGGATTTTCTCAACTTGTTTTTTGATAAGATATTGCTTGTGTCGCGAGGGAGTATAAGAAAAACAATCTTTTATGTCAATGAAATATAAACAAAATATGAAGTATGACACCTATGTTTATTTTAAGAAGTAATTTTTTTTGATGCAAAAGGATTTCAAAGACTCGTTATAATTAATACAAAATACATTATAATGTCACAAAATCGGTCGAAACTCGCTATAATGTAAAATACACGGTGAATAACTAACGCCCGCCGACCTTGACTAATCCAGCCTATCCGCTATAATTCACGGTCGCATTCCGTACCTTTATAAGCTCATACAGATTACGCTTTCCGGCTTAACCGCCCTAAAGTGGCTTAATATGCCCATTAAGAAGTCTATGATAATAAAAAAATTAAAACTGACATGAACACACAATTTTTGTCAGAAGTTGTTTTTCTTTATTATCTTTAGAACTCTTGGCATAACGCAAGGCCATTGGTAATAAGAAAAATATACTTCATCAGGTTAATATCTTCGGAGCATTTTTTTGTTGTTATCAAAGGGCTTTTTTTGTTCTCAATTTTCTAATTCTTCACTTCAAATATATGGATATTATCCACAATCGGTTTCCCGTGGAAGAGATTTCCATTGACGAACTGCGAGAGAAGGAGGATGACGAGAATGAATCCACCTTCTTCGAACGCAGGCTCGGCCTCTTTTGCGAGATGGACACTGACTCCATCGGCATTAAGATCGATCTTTCGCGGCTCTTCAAAAAAAGCGTCTTTTCCGCCAGCGAGAAAAGGGCGATAGTCAAAAAGCTGGCCGACTTACAGTTAAATCCCGCCGAAAGAAAGGCGTTTCAACGCGCCTTGGTTAAATTAAGAAATTTTTACCTAAACAGATGCTTACCCTCGAACAAATGAAAAATCTGCTGGACGACCCGTCCTTAAACGACGAGCAGATTTTGGAAATTCGCGACCAGCTTTATGCCCTGGCTGAGATCATCTATGAGAAATGGCAGCAGGACAAGAAAGCTGGCAAGCTGCCGGGCAAAAAAGGTCCGGAACTGGACGATTGGTACAGTAGCCAAGAGAGTATTCCTTCGGGTAGATAGGACTACTACCCGTCAATTATTCCCTGCATACGGCACGGCACTTTTAAAGCGATAAAATGGCGTCCTTTAGCGTTTTATGTTGGGGCAAAGGGAGTCTGGGGCTTGTAAGCAGAGCATTACAAATCCCCAGCAAATAGCTTCGGACGCTCCGACAACACGAACCTATTTGCTGGGGCTTCCGCCCACAGACCCCTTGCCCCGTCTTCTTCATTTATGACATCAAAAAGAGACCTGATCAGGTGGTTCATCAAAGAGGTTCATTGGGCGACACCCCGCAACGTAGCCTATTTCATGGAGGGCAGATGCGACAGCGCCATAAGCCGCGTTTATTCGTCGGAACTGTCTGAAATGCGGAAAGTAAAAGATAGGACTATCCGCCTCAAGCGGATCAGGAACCAGGACGGCCACTTCGCCTATACGATTCTTTCCAAGACTCTGCCGACTTTCCTGTTCAACCATAATGTCTGCGTTAGAAACATTATCGGAAAGTTTTTACACGGCAGAGGAATGCAGGAGATTTCTTTCGAGAAGCCAGCCGACGCCTCTATCCGGCAATACCGCTTCGAACTGGACAACGGCCACATGAGCGAAAGCCAGCTCGAAGAAAAGATAGTTAAGAATTACTCCCGCCTCAACGTCCAACTCATTTTCATAATGCGACACCGCGAGTGCCCGCATCTCGAAGCCGAAAGGCTCAGGAAGGTATTTCAATTTTCAGCCAAGGTATTTCCCCGCCAGCCTAACAAGGTTTTAGGAGCCTGTTATACCAGCTACCTTGAAAACGGAATCGTTTTCAACCGCAAAGGACAGGCGAAGCTGAAACCTTGTACTCACCAAAAATAAGTGAAGAGGTCATTCCCTATCTTTACCAATGGGCGAAAAGCGAAGGAGTCTCTATGACTGCCTTGGTTAATCGCATAATCAAAAATGAAATTGAAAAAAATCAAAAAAAGGAGAGAACCTATGACGAAAAAGATAAACGAAACCCTCAGTGGGATACTGCAAATATTTAAGTCCGGGCAGATACCCGAAGCTGTTTCCTATGCGGCCTTTCCCTCTTTTGACATTCCCTCGGAGCAATGGAGCTATCTGAACCGGATTATCATGTGGATTCACGGAACGCATGACGCTAGAGGATACCGCCAATGGGAAGAAGCAGGAAGGCACGTCAAAAAAGGCGCAACTGCCTTTCACATTTTCGCCCCCCGCTTGAAAAAGGAAAAGAAAGAGAACGGCGACGAAGATTTTAGTTTGCTGGGATATTTGCAAGTTCCGGTTTTCTGTTATGAGGACACGGAGGGCGAACCGCTGAATTACAAGAAAACAAAAATCAACTCATTCCATTTGATTGAGAAGGCGCAGGAATGGAGATTGGATGTCCACGCCGTATCGGGAAACGATATGTTTTGGGGAGCGTACAACGGGAAAGAAATAAAATTAGCCACGCCCGAAGAATCAGTCTTTTTCCATGAGTTATCGCACCATGCCCATAAACTTGTGCTTGGCAAACTCAAAGACGGCCAGGACTGGAAGCAGGAAATTGTGGCTGAATTATCAGCCGAAGCCCTTTCCAGAATTTTCGGGCTTCAGTCAACG